>JAKLKT010000097.1 GCA_023150495.1 Planctomycetota bacterium | reverse complement strand
CGTGACGGTCTCGTGCAGCGGATTCCACGCGCCCGGCTTCGACGTGCACGTCGTGAAGGAGCTCGGGATCGACCCGACGGTCGCGCGCACCCACGTCGGCTTCATGGGATGCCACGGCGCGCTGAACGGGCTGCGCGTCGCGCGCGCGTTCGCGGAGGGCGACCCCTCGGCGCGCGTGCTCCTCTGCGCCGTCGAGATGTGCAGCCTCCACTACGACTACCGGACCGATACCGCGCGCATCCTCGCGAACGCGCTCTTCGCGGACGGCGCGGCCTCGCTCGTCGCGCGCGCCGGGGAAGGCGCATGGCGCCACGCGGCGTCGGGCTCGGTGATCCTGCCCGCGAGCGAGGACCAGATGACCTGGTCGATCGGCGACCACGGCTTCGAGATGGGACTCTCCCCGCGCGTGCCGGCGACCATCGCCGGGCACCTCCGGCCGTGGCTGCGCGGCTGGCTCGCGCGGGAGGGCCTCGCTCCCGGCGATGTCCGGTCGTGGGCGGTGCATCCGGGCGGTCCGAGGATCCTCGACGCGGTCGAGGAGGCCCTGGACCTCCCGCCGGAAGCCACGCGCGACAGCCGGGCCGTGCTCGAGGAGTGCGGGAACATGTCGTCGCCGACCGTGCTCTTCATCCTCGACCGCCTGCGCCGCCGGGACGCCCCGCGCCCCTGCGTCGCCCTCGGCTTCGGGCCGGGCCTCGCCGCCGAGGCCGCGCTATTCCTTTGACGCCGCCGCCACGCGCCGGCGCGCCAGCTCGAGGACAAGGTCGTCGATCTCCGCCGTCGCGGGGTGCTCGGGCGTCTCGCAGGCCCGGCGCCACATCGCGAGCGCCTCGCCGCGCCGCCCCTCGCGGTAGCGGAGATCCCCGAGGAAGAGGAAGTTCTGGCGCACCGCCGCGATCGCGTTCGCCCGCGCGAGCGCCTCGCCCGCCGCGGCATAGTCGCGGACAGGCCAAGGCGCGCTCATGAGGAACTTCCCCTTGAGGCGGTACGCCCCGCCGGCCGCGTACGCGGGGTCGATCGCGAGGGCCCTGGTGTATGCCGCCCGGACCCGCCCCGGCAAGCCCCCGATCATCGCGGACGTGCGGCTCCGCGTGAGGCCCTGGATCGCGAGGTTCAACGCGAGGTAGAGCTGCCCCTCCACCCCGTCGGGAAGGAGGTCCACGGCGGCCTCCGCGTGGCGGGCACCCTCCTCCGTGATCGAGCGCAGCTCATCGAGGGTGTCCTTGCCCAGTCGGTCCTCCGCGTCGACAAGGGCATCGAGGTCGGACGCGGAGAGCCCGAGGAGGCCCTCGTGCAGGAGGGAGTTGGCGCGGGCGAACGAGGCGCGTGCGGATTGCCATGCCTCCCTATAGTCGGAGGCAGGTGTCACTTTCGGGGGGGTCGAACATGCGCCGAAGGCCAGCAGAATGGCCGTTTTCGCAGGAAATCCGCGAATTCCGAGCATGTCGGGAGGCGGGGGGGCGGCGGGGGCCGAGGCGCGCCGCGTCAGGGCAGCGCGGTGACGGTCTCCGCGCCCATGTCCAGCGCGAACCGGTAGGTCGCCGTCCCGCCGTCGACCGTGCATTCGACGACGACCGTGGCGGTGCCGTCGAAGTCGGTCGTGCCCGCGAGCGTCGTGTCCGGGGACCCGTACGTGGACGACGTCGCGAGGGTCGGGATCGCGCCGACGAGGTCCGCGAGGGCCGCGCCGGTGAAGGTGTAGGTCGTGCCGCAGGGCGTGCCCTGGATGTTGCCGTTCCCGGTCACGTCGCTTACCACGCCGCTCGCGTACGTGAAGATGACGCGGACGAGGACGAGGGGGGGCGGGGGCGCGTTGACCGTCACGGTCACCGTCCAGCCGTCGGCGAGCTGGTTCAGGACATCGTCGAACCCGCCGAGCCCGGCGGCCTGAAACCCCGTGATGTCGAAGGGGGGTTCGGCCGGCTGGCCGGTCGCGTCCTGGAACTGGATCACGCCGAGGAGGTCCGGGGCGGGGTCGCCGCCGGTGTCGAGCGACCATGCGATGTTGCCCTGCGCCTGATCCACGTTGGTCACCTGGACCGCCGGCAGCGCGGTCGTGTCGGCAGGGTCGACGATCGCGATCGGGAGCCCGAAGGCGTCGAGGAACTCGGTCAGTGCCTCGAAGCTGCAGGTCTCGAGGAGGAGCTGGGCCTCGTCCCGCTCGGCGTTGCTGCCCCCGCCGCCCCCTCCGCCTCCGCCGCAGGCGACGAGGAGTGCCGGCAACAGGGCGATCGCGCGGATGAAACGCATGCTGGTCTCCTTGAGCCTCCCGGCCGTTTGCGGCCCGCTAGTGTAGCGCCGGGAGATCCTCCCGTCACCCCCGTGCGGCCCTCAGCCGGGCGATGCGCAGGGGGACCGGGGGGTGCGTGTCGTGGAAGGCCGAGTGCAGCGGGTCCGGGGTGAGCGTCGACGCGTTGTGCCCGGTGAGCTTCACGAGCGCGCCTGCCATCGCATCCCCCGAGGCATGCGCCGCGGCGAAGGCGTCCGCCTGGTACTCGTGCCGGCGGGACCATGCCGTGAAGAGGGGGTTCAGGACGAACCCGAGGACCGGCGCCGCGAGCGCGAAGAGGACAAGCCCCATCTGCGGCGACGGCGAGCCCGCGCCGAGGCCCTCGCAGAACCACGGGCGGCGCAGGAGCCACGCGAGGATCGCGAAGCCGGCGAACGACATCGCCGCGCCGGCGAGAAGGCGCACCCGCACGTGGCGCAGCTTGAAGTGGCCGAGCTCGTGCGCGAGCACGGCCTCCATCTCGTCCGGCGTGAGAAGCTCGCGCAGCGTGTCGAAGAAGACGACCTGTTTCCGGCGCCCGAGCCCCGTGAAGTAGGCGTTCGCGTGCTTCGAGCGCCGCGATCCGTCCATCACGAGGATCCCGCCGCTCCGGAACCCCGTGCGGTCGAGCAGCGCGCGGATCCGCGCCTCGAGCGCCGCGTCCTCGAGCGGCCGGAACCTGTTGAAGAGCGGCGCGACGAGGACGGGGTAGGCCCACGCGAGGAGCACCGACACGAGGAACCAGCCGGCCCACGCGAGGAGCCACCAGTGCTCCCCGCCGCCCGCGACGAGCCAGAGCGCGCCGAGCGCGAGCGGCGCCCCGATCACGCCCGCCACGAGCAGGCCCTTCGCGACATCGAGCGCGAACACGCGCGGCGTCGTCCGGTTGAAGCCGAAGCGCTGCTCGATCCGGAACGTGCGCCAGGCGGCGAGCGGCAGCAGGAGGATCCCCTGCGCGAGGAACGCGGCGAGCACGAACGCCGTGGCGCCCGGCAGGCTCCCGCCCGGCAGGATCCGCGCGAGGATGTCGAGGCCGCCCCCGAGCGTCAAGAGCAGGAGGACGGCCGCGTCCCACGCCGCCGCGACGCGTCCGAAGCGCGTGCGCGCCGCGGTGTAGTCGGCCGCCTTCCGGTGGGCGTCGAGGGGGATGGCTCCCCGGAAGGGGGCGGGCACCTCCTCCCGGCGCGCGAGCACGTGGCGCTCCTGCCGGAGCGAGAGCCAGACGCGCAGCGCGAGCGAGAGCGCGAGCGCCGCGAGGAAGAGCCCCCGGAAGAGCGACGCTTCCGCGCTCAACCGAGGTCGCTGACGTGCCTGACGACCCGGTCGCAGAGGCCGTACTTCACGGCCTCCTCGGACGTCATCCAGTAGTCGCGGTTGAGGTCGGCGCGGATCCGGTCCTCGTTCATCTTCGTCTCCTGGACGTAGATCTCGATCAGCCGGTCGCGGAGCTTCCGGATCTCCTTCGCTCCGATCTCGATGTCGGCCGCGGAGCCGCGGTAGGCGGACGAGGGCTGGTGGATCATGAACCGCGTGTTCGGGAGGCAGACGCGGTTCTTCTTCTCCGGCGGCGAGAGCATGAGGATCGTGCCCATCGACGCGCTGAGGCCCGTGCACACGGTGATGACCGGCGCGCGCAGGAAGCGCACCGTGTCGAAGATGGCGAAGCCGTCGCTGATCGAGCCGCCCGGCGTGTTGATGTAGAAGTGGATCGGCTTCTTGCTGTCCTGCGCGTCGAGCAAGAGGAGCTGCGCCATGAGCCGCTGGGCGGGCTTCGGCATCACGGGCTCCGAGAGCATCACGATCCGGTGCTCGAGCAGCCGGTTCATGAGCGTGCGCGACGAGGAGGCGGTCTCTTTGGTGGCCATCGCAGAAGAGTCTATTACGAGCCCTCAAAAGGGGAAGGGAAGGAGGCCGGGAGGGAGGGAAGGGGCTATCCGAGGAGGCCGAGGAGGCCGCGGAGCGCGCGCTCCGCCGCGGGCCCGGTGCCCTCGACGGCCTCTCCCTTCTCCATCCGCCGGAGCGCGGGGCCGAGCGCGAGGAGATCGGCCGCGAGCGTGTCGTCGTCCGAGTAGAAGAGCCGGAGCAGGTACGCGCCCTTCGGCACGCGGAGGAACTCGGGCCCCGCGCGCCGGTCGGCCGCCCGCTCCGCGATCCGCGCGGCCTCCTGCACGTCCCAGCCCGCGGCGGGGCGCGCGACCGCCTCGGGCCTCACGACCGCGCGCTTGCCCGGCCGCCGCGGCAACGCGCGCGCCTTCTCCTCGATCTCGTGGCCCCGCATCCGCGGCTCGAGGAAGGCGAGGAGCGCCTCGTCCACCGCCTTCACGAGGAGGAAGTCCTTGAGAGCCTGGTCGGGCGCCGTCTCCCGGAGGTCGAGCGCCCGCTTCACCTCCGGCGGCTCGAGGGGGCTCCGGGGGACGCCCGCGGCCTCGCCCTTCTCCGCGCGGAAGGCCGCCTGCAGCGGCGCGGCGTCGGGGGTGGCGGCGGGGGTGTCGAAGGCGAGCGTGCCGTCCTTCGCGACCTCGAGGCGGAACGGCCCGGTCCCGTGCGCGAGGAGCGCGCGGCGGAGCGCGCGGCGGATGCGGCCGTGCTCGACCAGCCCCGGCGGCGTGTCCTCGATCCTCCCCTCGAACGTCACGAGCGGCGCGAAGAGGTCGCGCTCCCGCCGCGCGAGCCCCGAGAGGCTCACGAGCGCGGGCTTCTCCTCGAGATGGCACTCCGCCTTCAGTGCCGCGTCGATGTCGCGCTCCGCCTCCTCGAGGATCGCCGCCTGCTGGGCGATCCGCTTCGGCGTGCGGGGGAGCTCCTCGAACCGCGCGGCCGCGCGCGCAGCGAGCTCCACCGTCTCGGCGACCCGGCGGCCGCACTCCCCCTCGGTCCCCCGGGCCCCCTCCATCTCCCTCACGCTCTGGGCCGCGAAGTCGGCGAGCTCGTTCGCGGCCTTGCCGAAATCGGAGAGCGCCACGACGCCCGTCTTCTCCGGGTCGGCGGAGAGCCGGTGGCCCATCAGCAGGTCGCGCACCCGCCGGTGGAGGTTCCGGAGCCGCCACTCAGGATTCGCGGGTGAGCTCATCGAGGCTCCTCAGGATCCGGCCCGGCCTCACGCCCGGCGCCTCGGGGTCACTGGGCTCCTCCTGCCGGTGCTCGTGCGTGAGCGCCGTCTCGAACCCGGCGCGGTGGCCGCCGACGATGTCGCACCAGAAGTCGTCGCCCACCATCAGCGCGCGCCCGCCGTTGAGGCCGAGCGCCTCGCGGACGCGCGCGAACGGGGTCGCGTGCGGCTTCATGTAGCCGGACGTCGCGGAGACCTCGATGTGCGCGAAGTAGCGCGCGAGCCCCTCGCGGCGGAGCAGCTCCTCGATCGGGCCCGTCAGGAAGAAGTTCGAGAGCAGCGCGACCGGCTGGCGGCTCGCGAGGGCCGCGAGCGTCTCGCGCGTGCCCTCCGGGAAGCGGCAGACGTCGAGGAAGACGCGGCTCACGGCGCGCTCGACATCCTCGGCGAGGCCCGGCGGCGGCGCGCCGTCGAGGAAGCACTCGAGGAGCTCCGCGACCGTCACCTCGCGCATCGTCGTGCGGCGGCGCTCGAAGTGGAGCTTGCTCTTCGCGCGCCGGCCGCGCTCCGCGAAGTCCGGCATCGGGCCGAGCGCGCCGACGAGCGTCTCCTGCAGCGTCCCGTAGAACGCGCGGTCCTCGCGCACGCCGAACGGCAGCAGCGTGTTCCCGAGGTCGAGGACGATCGCGTCGTAGCGCATCCCTTCGATGGTACGCTGCGCGTGCATGGGCGGCACGTTCTGGCTCGTCGACGGCACGGCGCTCGCCTACCGCTCCCACTTCGCGTTCATCAGCAACCCGCTCGTGAACGCGAAGGGGCAGGAGACGAGCGCGACCTTCGGCTACGTGCGCGCGCTCCTCGACATCCTCCGGAAGGAGAAGGTGGACGGGATGGCCGTCGCCTTCGACGTCTCCCGCGAGACCTTCCGGAAGGAGCTCTACAAGGACTACAAGGCGACGCGCGAGAAGGCGCCTGTCGAGATGACGGCGCAGTTCCCGTGGATCAAGGAGATCACCGACGCGCTCGGGATCCCGATCCTCGAGCGGCAGGGGTTCGAGGCGGACGACCTGATCGCCGCGGCGGCGAAGCGCGCCGAGGCCGAGGGGTTCGACGTCAGGATCGTGACGGGCGACAAGGACATGCTCCAGCTCGTGAACGACCGCGTGCACGTGTGGGACCTCGGGAAGAAGACGGGGCCGGTGGAGATCGACCCCGCGGGCGTCCGCGAGCGTTTCGGCGTCGGGCCCGAGCGGATCATCGACGTCCTCGGCCTCATGGGCGACACGTCGGACAACGTCCCCGGCGTGCCCGGCATCGGCGAGAAGAAGGCGCGGGGGCTCCTCGATGAGTTCGGCTCGCTCGAGGAGGCGCTCGCCCGCGCGCCCGCGAGGAAGGGGAAGATCTACGAGAGCCTCGTCCAGTTCGCCGACCAGGCGCGGCTCTCGAAGCGGCTCGTGACGCTCCGCACGGACATCGACGTGGCGCTCCCGCCGCTCGGGAAGCGGGACAACGGGAAGCTCCGGAAGCTCTTCCTCGACCTCGATTTCAACGTCCTCATGAAGGACATCGCGGGGGATGCGGGGGAGCGGACGAGCGACGAGGCGTACGTGACCGCGCGCGGCGGCAGGGAGCTCGACGCGCTGCTCAGGGAGCTCAAGGGCTTCTTCGTGATCGACACGGAGACGACCTCGCTCGACCCCCTCTCGGCCGGGATCGTCGGGATGTCCTTCTCGTGGGCGCCCGGGAAGGCAGCGTACGTGCCTTGGAGCGACGAGGCGAAGGCGAGGCTCAAGCCCGTGCTCGAGGACCCCTCGTGCCGGAAGGGCGCCCAGAACGCGAAGTTCGACCTCCAGGTCCTCCGCACGCACGGGATCGATGTCCATGGCCTCGAGTTCGACACGATGGTCGCCTCCTACCTCCTCGACCCCGGCCGCGGGACGCACAACCTCGACGCGCTCGCGCTCCGCTACCTGAACGTCAGGAAGACAGCGACCGAGGAGCTGATCGGCAAGGGCGCCTCGGCGATCAGCATGGCGGACGTCCCCGAGGAGAAGGTCGCGCGCTACGCCGCCGAGGACGCCGACGTCACCTTCCGGCTCGTCGACGTGTTCCGGCCGAGGCTCGAGGCCGACGGGCTCGTGCCGCTCTTCCGGGACGTCGAGATGCCGCTCGTGCACGTGCTCCTCGACATGGAGCGCGCGGGCGTCCGAGTCGACGTGCCCTACCTGAAGAAGCTCTCGAAGGAGTTCGAGGACATGGCCCACCGGGTCGAGCGCGACGTGCGCGAGATCGCGGGCGAGGAGGTCAACCTCAACTCCCCGAAGCAGCTCGGCCCCCTGCTCTTCGAGAAGCTCGAGATCCAGAAGGGCACCGGCCGGCGGCCGAAGCGCACCCGCACCGGGGCCTACGCGACCGACGCCGACACGCTCGAGGCCTACGCCGCGCACCCGATCGTCACGAAGCTCCTCGACTACCGCGAGGTGACGAAGCTCAAGTCCACCTACGTGGACGCGCTCCCCGGCATGGTCCACCCGAGCGACGGGCGGATCCACTCGTCGTTCAACCAGACGGTCGCGGCCACGGGGCGTCTCTCGAGCGAGAACCCGAACCTCCAGAACATCCCGATCCGCACGGAGATCGGGCGGCGCATCCGCCGCGCGTTCGTCGCGGAGGAGGGGTTCCGGCTGCTCTCCGCGGACTACAGCCAGATCGAGCTGCGGCTCATGGCCCACCTCTCGAAGGACCCGGGCCTCTGCGACGTCTACCGCCGGAAGGGCGACGTCCACGCGGAGACCGCGGCGCGCATGTTCAAGGTGCCGCTCGGGGACGTCACGCGCGAGCAGCGCGGGAGCGCGAAGGCGATCAACTTCGGCATCCTCTACGGCATGGGCCCGACGCGGCTCGCGCGCGACCTGAAGATCCCGATGGACGAGGCGCGCGACTTCCTCGACCGCTACTTCTCCGAGTTCCCCGGCGTGCGCGACTTCCAGCGGCAGGCGGTGGAGAAGGCGCGGCGCGAGGGCTACGTGACGACGCTCCTCGGGCGGCGGCGCGCGATCCCGGAGATCACGAGCGACGAGCCGCAGGTCCGCGCGAACGCCGAGAACATGGCGAAGAACACGCCGGTGCAGGGCACCGCGGCCGACCTGATCAAGGTCGCGATGGTGCGGATACGCCGGCGGCTCATCGACGAGCGGTTCCGCGCGAGGATGATTCTCCAGGTGCACGACGAGCTCGTCTTCGAGGCGCCGGAGGGGGAGATCGACCGTCTCGCGCCGCTCGTGCGCGGCGAGATGGAGGGGGCGCTCGATCTCGACGTGCCGATCGTCGCGGAGATGGGCACGGGCCGCGACTGGCTCGAGGCCCACGAGTAGGTTCCCCGCCCCTG
>JAKLKT010000096.1 GCA_023150495.1 Planctomycetota bacterium | reverse complement strand
GTCGGGCGACGCCGCCGCGGAGGCTCACCAGCTGGCCGGGGCGGCCGCGTATGCGCGAGGCGACGCCGCGGCCGCCGCGGAGGAGTTCCGGAAGGCGGCGGAGGCCGACCCCACGCGGTCGACCGCCTTCAGCGACTGGGGCCTCGCGCTGGCGGTGCAGGGGAACGCGGAGGACGCGCTCGTCTGCTTCGCGAAGGCGCTCGAGCTGGACCAGATCGACAACGCGGTCGCGCCCGAGCTGGGGCGCGGATACCTGAGGCTCGCCGCCGGCGAGGCCGCGCTCCGGGCCGCCGCCGACGCGGGGACCGCGGGTCGCCGCGATCCGAAGGTCAGGAAGGAGAAGGCCGAGGAGGCGGCGCAGCTGCGCGCGTCCGCGGCGGAGGAGTTCGCGGGCGCCGCGGAGCTCCTCGGGAAGCTCAGGGAGAACAACCCGAACGACCTCCTCGTCCGCTACATGCTCGGCTACGCGAAGGAGCGCACCGGCAACCTCGAGGAGGCTGCGGAGCTCTACCGGAGCACGATCGACGGCGACTGGCGCTACCGGATCGCGATCGCGCGGCTCGGCCTCGTCCAGTCCGAGCGGGTCCTCGGGGGCGGGAGCCGGGATCTCATCCCCGCCGCGGTCGCCCACCTGTCGAAGGCGGTCGAGCTGAGCCCGAAGGACGCGATCCTGCCCTACCTCCTGGCCCGCTTCCTCATGGCGACCGGCGGCGAGGAGCAGCGCGGTCTCGCGGACCGCATGTTCGAGAGGGCCGGGAAGCTCGAGGTCTCGGCGCGCAACGGCGACCTGCCGCTCTGGGCGGACCTCGGGCGGGCCTGCCTCGCCTATGCGAACGAGAACGAGGACGTGCTCACCGCGAAGCGGCTGCTCAACACGCTGCTCGAGCGCATCAAGGAGAAGATGCCCGGCGGCACGACGGAGCAGGCGCGCATGGAGCACGAGGTCTACCGTGCGGCGCAGGTCGACCTCTGGATCGTCGAGGACAACGAGCGCAAGTGGGACCGCATCTGGGCGTTCACGGAGATGTCCAAGATGCCGGCCGACTGGAAGAAGGACGTGAAGCTCCCGATGGAGGCGAACTGGGAGGTCGGCAAGGGGCTCGTCTTCGGCGGCACGATCGACTACGCCGGAGGCAGCCGCAGCACCCCGACGGTCCCGCTCGCCTCGTGCGGCACCTACTACGAGAGCAAGGACCTGAGCGGCGGGAGCTTCTGGGAGCTCGTGGTCACCGGCGTCACGCCCCCGGCTCCGCAGGACGGCGACATCGCGGAGCTGGGTATCGGCGTCGTCAACCCGCCGAAGGGCGACCTCGTGGCCGGCGTCCAGCTGAAGCGCAAGCGCAACGGCAACATGGAGGTCCGGATCGAGGGCGGCGACCGCCAGGTGTTCAAGAACGTGAAACTCGACTGGGTCGAGCTCAAGAACGTCCCGTGGCCCGACGGCGAGTTCACCCTGAAGATCGACGTCGTCCCGGACTACGCGACGAAGGACAAGCGCCGGGTCCAGGGGAGGTTCCGCCTCTACCTGAACGGCGAGGAGGTCTTCGTCAAGGAGTTCCAGGACGACCAGCCCGGCGAACGGGCGAGCGTCGTGGCCATGAGCAAGGCGAGCGCGCCGGTCAAGGTCTACCTCTGGGCCGAGGGACGCGACGGAACAGAGATCCAGGGCATCCAGGTGAAGACGGTCACGTTGACCTTCGAGAGGTCGCGCTGACCTTCCAGAAGAAGTGAGGTACGCGATGCGGCGTGTGCAACGAGGGTTCACCCTGATCGAGGTTCTCGTCGTGGTCTCGATCCTCGGCGTCCTTGCCGGGCTCATCTCGGTCCTCATCACGCAGGCACAGAAGAAGCGGCTCGAATTCGAGACGACGAACGCGATCACGTTCGTGCGGAACGCGGTCGACACCTACAAGAACGACATGGGGCGGCTGCCGCCGGAGACGATGGCCGGGTTCGCCGGCACGAAGTGGGCGGGGCTTGCGGTCACGGGCAACACCACGAACGAGTGCATCGAGTGCCTGCTCGTGGCGCTCCGCCATCCCGACCTGCGGTCGAAGCTGGACGAGCTCCCCGGCTCGGAGCCCTTCGGCAACACCGACGACGACATCTGGAACAAGGTCCCGGAGGGGTCGGATGCCCCGGAGGCGAAGGAGATCCTCGACGCCTACGGCAACCCGATCATCTACATCACCAAGAACCGGTACGAGGAGACGATCCAGATCGCCCTCGCGGACGGGACCCCGATCGAGGTCCGCGCCGTGCGGCGTTCCAGCGGGGCCTTCTACAACCAGGACGGCTACCAGCTCATCTCGCTCGGCAGGAACGGCAAGCAGGATCCCGACGAGAAGGTCGACGACATCGAGAACTTCCAGCGCGAGGGCGAGTAGGTGGAGCGCCGCCGGGGTTTCACGCTCGTCGAGGTGCTCGTCGTGATGAGCCTCCTCGCGGTGCTCATGGGGCTATCCGTCGGGCTCAGCACGCAGTCCCAGAGCGGCAACAAGCTGCGCGTCGCCACGAACTCGCTGGCCCAGCAGCTCGCCAGCGCGCGCGCGCAGGCGTTCGGCAGCAGCACCACCTACGTCCAGGTGCGGACCGCGCCGGACGGCGGGATGCGCGTGCGGAGCTTCCGCGACCGGCAGGTTCTCGCCTGGGCCGCGGAGGACTTCGCGAAGGCCTCGGAGGACGTGCTGCGCCGCGGCGGCGGCGTGGAGATCTCGCAGGACCTCGGGCTCGAGGGGCACTACGTGATCCTCGAGCCGGGCGGGACGGTGAGCCTCGGCAGCCCGCAGTGGCTCGACTTCCGGGACGGCTTCTCGATCCAGTGCCGGCTCCGCCCCGAGGCGAGCGGCGGGGTGCTCTTCCGGAAGGGCGACGCGATCTCGGTCGCCATCACGCAGGGCGGGGCCGGGCGGCTCGGCATCGACGCGAAGATCCGGCTCGCGCGCGACGAGCAGGGGCAGGGCGAGGGCACCTACGAGCTCCGCACCGGGATGCTCGACGCCGAGGTCGTGCCCGAGTGGGCCGCGCCGCTCATCCCCGGCCGCTGGCACGACGTGCGGATCTCCTACGACCGGAACGCCTTCACGATCTACGTGGACGGGCGGCTGCGCGGCACCCGCAGCGACCGGAGGAACCTGATGCAGCCGAGCGAGGCGGACGAGTTCGTGATCGGCGGCGGGTACGCGGGGGGCTTCGACAGCTTCGTGCTGTCGGGCATCTTCGAGAGCGAGGAGACCGGCGACGGCATCCCGTCCGAGATCCGCTGCACGGGTCCGGACGGCAAGGTCGTGCCCGGCGACGTCCTCGTCCACTTCCGCAACCGGAGCCTCGACCCGCACCACCATGCCGCTCCCGTGAACCTGTGGCTCGAGCTGGACCGCGGCGAGGGGAACGCGCCCGCGCGGCGGGTCGTCCAGGTGGCGCTGTCGGGCGAGGCGTTCGTGCGCCTGCCGGAGGAGGTGCGATGAGCGACCGTGCCCCCGGAGCCCCCCCGGTTTCCCGCCGCGGCGGCTTCACGCTCCTCGAGATCCTGATCGCGATGAGCCTCTTCACCGTCATCGGGCTCGGCGTCGTCCTCCTGATGCGGACGGGCGTCGAGATGTACGTGAAGGGGAGCGAGGGCTCGCTCCAGGAGGACCGCCTCGAGCAGAGCCTCCCGCGGCTCGAGAACGACCTGCGCCACGTGCTCGTCCCGCCGCAGATCGACCGGATCCCGTTCGATCCGCAGAACCCCGATCCGCAGGAGCAGCCCGACCCGCTGCCCCCGACGAACCGGTTCATCTCCGGCTACCACACGTACAAGTTCGGCGAGAAGGACATCGCGTGCCGCTTTCTCGCGTTCGTCCGCGACACGACCGGCCTCGGCGAGGTCGAGATCTACGCCGACCGCGCGGGCCAGAACGCGCTCGCGGACGCCTACATCGACGGCTGGGAGGACGAGCGCGAGTTCCGCGAGAACCGCCACCTCCCGACCGGCGGCGCGGCCGAGGTGCTCTACATCTGGCTGCCCGACGAGGACCGCATGGGCGTCGGCGCGGTCTACCGCGCCTACCGGAGCCCGATCGGGGGCGAGTCGACGCTCCTCGACCCGAGGAACTTCGACACCCGCGAGAAGGTCGTGCGCCTCGTCCAGCGGCAGCCGGTCTTCCAGGACGTGGTCCTCTTCGACGTGCTGTTCTGGACGCAGTGGACCACGCACTGGGAATGGTCGAGCCGCGAGCCGGTCGTCACCCGGCCGCCCGCCGACCCCGCCGAGATCAAGTCGGGGTCGGTGCCCTGCGGCCCGTCGCTCACCTGGGACTCGACCCGGGGCATCCTGCCCGTCGAGACCTTCCGGCTGGCGAAGGGGGCGACGTCGTTGACGTTCAGCGCGGACGACATCTGGCCGCACGGCGTGCGCGTGGCGTACGCGCTCGCCGAGACGTCGACGGAGCTCGTCCGGAGCTTCAGCGCCTCCGACGGCAGCTTCACCGTGGTTGCCGGCGATTTCGCGACCGGTCGCGGCGAGATCCGGAACGTCCTGATGAAGGTCGGCACCGAGTGGGTGGAGGTGTCCGGACGCGACGGGTCGCGCCGCGACACGTTCCACGTCTCCCAGCGGGGCATGCGCGGGACGCTGGCGGCGGCCCACGCGGCGGGCGAACCGGTCTACTTCGGCCGGGTGTTCGACTTCACGATGGCGATCCCGTCCTTCCGCGACGACAACAACTGAACCTCGATCGGGGGGGGTGCGGGGGGCGCGAGCCGTACTACAATGGGGGGGCAAACGATGACCCGGCGCGAGACCAGGGATCAGAAGGGGTTCACCCTCCTCGAGGTGCTCATCGCGATGAGCATCCTCGCGGTCGGCGCGGCGTCGATCCTCTCGATCTTCGTCTGGGCGCTCGCGTTCCACACGAAGCGCGTGGAGAGCAACCGCCTCGCGGGGGTCTACAACCACGCGCTCGAGCACGCGCGCGCCAAGTTCAACGAGTTCGATCCCGGAGCGGTGCCGCCCGGCCAGCCGCTCCTCCCGCCGAAGGTCGTCGCCGACCTGACGGGGGACGTGCCCCCCGACACGCCGGACATGATGATCCTCGACGCGTGGAGGAAGTACCGGGGGTTCAAGTACACGATCACCTTCGAGGACAACGACCTCGCGGTGCCCGGCTCGAGCGTCGTCGTCGACATCGAGATCCGCGGCCTCTCCGGGCAGGTCGACGACTCCTCGCACAAGTGGTTCCTTTCCCGGACCAACGCGCCCTCGCGGGAGCGTTTCCGCAGCCCGTCGATGGAGGAGCGCGAGAAAGCCGGGAAGACAGAGAGGAAATAGTGCGCTTCCGGCTGCTGCTCGCGGCCCTGCCGCTCCTCGCCCTGCTCCCGGCGTCCGCACAGGACGCGCCCAAGTACGTCGTCATCGAGCTCGTCGATGGCACGAAGGTCATCGGCAGGGTCGTCGAGAACGAGTGCACGGACGACTTCCTCGTGGTCCGGCAGCTCAAGGGGGACGCCAAGGTCACGATCCGGTGGGAGCAGATGAAGGAGCGGCAGGCCCACGAGCTGCGCGTCGAGTACGGCTTCGAGGTCGCGGAGGCGGCCCACGGCTCGATGACGATGCAGGGCCACGAGATCCGGAACAAGGCCGGCGTCACGTTCAGGGGCCTGCTCCTCAACGAGAAGACCGCCCGCGCCGAGGGCGTGTACGTCCTGAAGACCTCCGAGGGCGAGCGGCGGATCCCCGTGGCCGACGTCAAGTCCGGGCCGGAGGCGGTCGACATCTCGCAGCTCGACGTCTACACCCCGGCCGAGCTCTTCCAGAGGAAGCTCGGCGATGTCGTCGCGAACCGCGGCGGCGAGGAGCAGCCGCTCACCGCGGAGGACCACTACCAGCTCGCGGAGTACGCGCTCCTGATCGACGCGCTCGAGGAGGCGAAGGCCCACTACGAGAAGGCGATCGAGCTCAACGACCCCAAGTACACGCGGGAGAAGCTCGAGCGCCGCCTCGTCCAGGTGGAGGAGCTGCTCAAGCAGTCGGGCGCGCGCGCGGAGCTCAAGGAGATCCAGCGGGCCATCTTCGACCACCGCTTCGACAAGGCGGGCACGCTCATCGCGGCGTTCAAGGAGAAGTACGGCGCCGACGAGTCGCTCGTGAAGCGCGTGACCGACCTCGAGGAGAAGTCGAAGGACGAACGCAAGGCCTACTACGTCGGGATCGTCCCCGGGCGCATCCGCGACACGGTGAGGTCGCTCCTCGAGCGCAAGGTGAAGGAGGCGAACGAGGAGTTCGGCCTCAGCCAGGCGCAGCAGTACGCCGAGGCCGAGGCGACCGACGAGAAGGGCGTGAGCAACGAGGCGATCGCGGCGGTC
This sequence comes from Planctomycetota bacterium, assembly GCA_023150495.1. Taxonomy (GTDB): domain Bacteria; phylum Planctomycetota; class PLA2; order PLA2; family PLA2; genus PLA2. Next base: position 2,426 of record JAKLKT010000096.1, on the reverse strand, counting down.
GCGACGGGCCTCGCGATCCCGCCGGAGGACGTCCTCGCCTTCTGGAACGACCGCAAGAAGCAGAACATCTACAAGGGCTTCTACCGCGACGGCACGTTCATCGTGGTCGAGAACCTCGAGGACGCGCTGGCGAAGGCCCCGAAGCCCCCGAAGCTCGGCCAGGGCCAGGCGGCGCCGAAGCTCCCGTCGCCCACGAAACCGATGACCGCCGAGGAGTGGTGGAAGCTGAAGCTCGCCCAGAGGAAGACGGGCGATCTCCGCGACTGGCTCTACGCGCGGTGGGCGGAGGAGAGCGGCATGTGCGACCTCGAGGCGCCGAAGGACCTGCCGTGCCCGACCTGCAACGGCAAGGGGTACACGCAGACCACGATCACCACGCCGCAGGGCGCCGTCCCCTTCTACAACCGATGCCAGACCTGCTACATGGCGAAGTTCGAGCGCGTGGTACGCTTCCGGTGATGCGCGTCCTCGTCCCGCTACTCCTCCTCGCGATCGCCGCGGAGGCGCAGCCCCCGGCGGTGCGCGACTTCCGCCGCCTGCGGAAGCTCCGCGACGACATCGCGAGCCAGTACGCGTCGCTCCGGGAGCAGGAGGAGTTCGCGCTCAAGCCGCGCGAGGAGAAGCTGCTCATCGCGTTCGGCAAGGGCGAGAAGAAGTTCGAGGGCAAGACGCTCGACGGCGAGGGCGTCCTCTCGGTCATCCTCAAGTGGGACGAGGTGCTCCGGGACCCGCCCACGGAGGCGGGCAAGCGCGTCCTCGGGGAGCTCCCGAACGTGCTCTTCGAGCGCTACGCGAAGCCGATCGAGATCCCGAAGGACCGGAAGGAAGTCGCGCTGAAGCTCTGCGACGGCCTCGACAGCGACTCCATCCACGTGCGTTTCGCCTCGTTCGAGGCGCTCAAGAGGATCTACCGCACCCCGAGCGGCTTCATGTATGTCGTGGACATGCCGAAGAAGGACCGCCAGGACGCGATCAAGAGCTGGCGGAACTACGTCCGGAAGCAGAAGTAGAGGCGTGGGGGGCCGGGGGGGAGCCGCGCTGGCGCTGATGCTCGCCGCGTGCAGCTCGTCCCGGGAGCAGGATCCGTGGCGCGGCGGGGCGCCGCCCTCGACCGAGACGGTCGGGTGGATCGACGACGTTCCGGTCACCTACGGCGACGTCGCGCGCTACCTCAGGACGAAGGAGCCGGAGGCGTTCGCCCGCGGGCTCGAGGGGATCGTCGTCGAGCGCATCACGCTCGGCGAGGCGGGGCCCATGGGCGTCACCGTGCCGCGCGTGCTCGTGGAGCGGGAGGCGAGGAAGCGCTTCGCGGCGTGGGAGAGGAACGTCCGGGCGGCGTCCCGAGAGCAGACGGGGGAGGAAGTCGATCCGGCGCTCTGGCTCCAGCGGGTCGCGGGCGCCTCCGTCGCAGACCTCCGCGCGTGGATCGAGCACCACACCGAGATCGAACTCGTCCAGGACCGGCTCGCCCGCTACGACATGCTCACGTCGCCGAACGTCCAGGTCTCCCTGATCCTCGTCGAGGGCGAGGAGCGCGCGCGCAAGCTCGCGGAGGAGGCGAAAGTCACCGACTTCGCCGCGCTCGCCAAGGCGAACTCCATCCATCCGAGCGCGGCGGAGGGAGGCCGGATCGCCGGCGTGCTCGTGCCTCCGGACATCGGCGACGCGACCGTGCGGGAGGCGCTCTTCCGCGCGAAGAAGGGCGACATCCTCGGTCCGTTCGTCTCCCGGGGCGCCGAGCCGGGGACCTTCGAGATCTACCGGGTCGACGCGGCCCTCCCGGGCCGGCAGGGGAGCTACGCGGAGCTCTCCAGGGAGATCGCGAAGGACCTCGAGACCCGTCCGCTGGACGTGGCAGAATACGAGCGCTGGCGCACCCGCGCCCTCGTGCGCCACGGCTTCCTCAACGCCGATCTCCTACCCCAATGATCCAACGACAAGAAGCGGAGCCCGCCAACGATCCCGTCTCGGCGCTCGAGCCCCAGCTCGAGGCGCTCCTGTTCGTGGCCTCGGAGCCGCTCCCGCTCCCGCGGCTCGCCGAGATCGTCGGCGCCGAGGCCGCCCTCGTGCGGGAAGCGCTCGGCCGGCTGATGCAGGCGTACTCCGGACGCGCGAAGGGCGTCCACCTGGTGGAGATCGCAGGCGGCTGGCGGATGTTCACGAACCCGGAGTGCGCGGACGCGGTGGCCGCGCTCAAGGCGAGGAAGGAGAAGGACCGGCTCTCCGCCGCGGCGCTCGAGACGCTCGCGATCATCGCCTACAAGCAGCCCGTCAGCCGCGCCGAGATCGAGCGGATCCGGGGCGTCGGCGCGGGCCCGGTCCTGCGCCACCTGATGGAGCTCGACCTCGTGCGCGTGGCGGGGCGCGAGGAGGAGCTCGGCCGGGCGCTCCTCTACGGCACGACCCAGTCCTTCCTCGACCGGTTC
>JAKLKT010000095.1 GCA_023150495.1 Planctomycetota bacterium | reverse complement strand
AGAAGACAGTCGCGGAAGGGGGCGAAGAGGGCCGTCGCGTCGGCGTAGCGGCCCTGCTTCATCGCGTTCTCCTTCGGGGCCGTGCGGCGCGCGAACTCCGCGCGCGCCTTCTCCTCGTCGAGCAGGAGGAGCGCGTCGAACGCGGCCGACGAGGCCTGCGCACGAGGGTCGTCGAGCGCGCCCTCGACGAGCTTCATCGCCTTCGGCCTTCCCCATCGCCCGAGCGCGCGCAGGAGGTCCGGGTCGCGGTCCTTCGCGCGCCGCAGCAGCGCGTCGAACGCGTCGTCCTGCCCGCGGATCACGGGCTTCTCGTTCACCTGCACGAAGCAGACGCAGTAGTAGACGACGGCGCCCCCGGGCGGCGGCGGCTTGCCCGGGACGCCCGGGCCGGTCGGCGTGCGCGCGGCGCCGATGCCGACCTCGAGGCAGTGGGGGTCCGCGGCGCAGATCCGGAACGCGGCCTCGCGCACGAAGTGCTTCTCGAAGAGCTCCTCGAGCGAGTCGCCCGCGACGAGGTGGACCGACAGGCGGTTCACGACGTTCGGCCCCGGTTGGCCCGGCGTCGGGGGCGGGAAGGGGCGCTTCGTGTCGATGCGGATCCACGGAGCGGCGGGCCCCGAGAGGCCGCCCTCCCCGGCGCCGTTCGCCTTGAGCATCTCGCCGACGCCCGTGCCGCCGAACCGGTGCTGCCGGCGCTGCGCCTCCGCCATGCGCCGCGCGTGCTCGCGCGCGCGCGCCGCGACGGCCTCGTTCCAGCCCGCCGGCTCGCACCCGATCGAGGCGCGGAAGGAGTTGAGCACGCGCTGGAACCGCTTCTCGAGAAGGTCGGTGTGGATTCCGAGGGGGGTCGGGGGGCCTTGGACCGGCGGCTCCTCCGGCTCCTGCTCGGGCTTGGCGACGCCGTGGTAGATGGTGAGTCGCGCGGCGCTCCTCGTGGCGTCGCTCGTGCTCGCGATGAGCTCGAGGCGGTAGGGTCCGGGCCCCTCCTCGAACCGGACGACGAACTTGAACGAGGGCCCGCTGATCTCGGCCTGCTCGTTGAGGTAGGTCTTCCCCTGCGGTGCGATGAGGATCAGCTCCGGCCCCTTGTACGCGCCCCGGCACGCGCCCTGGATGACGAGGGTCTTGCCGCGCGCGACCTCGCGCGGGAAGGGGTCCAGCGCGGCGACCTTGTCGTTGAAGAACTCCCCTCCCGAGGCGGCGGCCGCGGCGAGGAGGACGGCGGGGAGCATCCGCATCACCCGAGAGTGTAGCCGTCGGCGCCGCCCGCCCGGCCCCCCCCGGGGCCTTTCCTTTGGGGGACTGAGGCGGTACCTCTATGGGCGGATGGCGGGGCCGGAGAGGCGTTCCCAGCGGCGCGAGCGCGTCGATTACCCGGTCCGGATCCGGTCGGGGGAGGAGGAGTTCGACGGCAGCGTCGACAACCTCGGGGCGAACGGCGCGCTGATCGTGACCTCGCACCTCGAAGCGGCGCTGGACGTCGGCGCGGCGGTCAGCCTCGAGATCGACATGGGGAACGGCCCCGTGAGCGTGGACGGCGAGGTCCTGCGCATCGAGCAGGAGTTCGCCGAGGGCGACGTCCGCCTCGCCTTCGCCGTCCGGTTCTCCCGGCCGATCGACCTCCCGTAGCGCCGAACCGCCGGTCGCGCCCGCGCGTTGAAGGCATGCCAGGATGCGTGCGCTCGCGATCGTCATGGTCTCGGCCCTCCCGGCACGGGCGGAGGTGGACGACAGGCCCTCCCGCGTCCCCCTGACGCCGCTGCCCGCCGCGTGGAAGGTCCTCGATGTCGGCCCGTGCGAGAAGGCCGCGAACGTGCCGTGCGCGGTCGCGCCGTTTCAGCGCGTCCGGTACTACCCGCCGTCGGGCAGATCCGTGGAAGGCCCCGCCCGGATCGTCTTCGCGGGACCGGGCGGCGCGACGACCCAGGCGCTCGGCCCGCCCTTCGACGGGCGGGACGCGCTCGTCTTCGACAAGGCCCCGCTCGGGCACCTCGCGATGTCGAGCGACTACCTCATGTTCCTCCCGAGGAACGAGCCCCGGTACGATCCGCGGCTCGTCGCGCCGGGCCCTCGCGGGTGGCAATGGGCGTGGGGCGATCCCAAGGCGCCCAGGATGCCCGAGGAGGTCGCGCTTGCCGTCGCGGGCGAGCGGGACTTCCCCTACGTCGTCCACCGCGATCCCAGGACGGGGCATCTCGACTACTACGAGCATCCCGCGGAGCTCCGGCCGCCGCCGGTCCCGCTCCGCGCCACGGACCGCGTCATCGCGCTCGCCGTGGAGGCGGCAGGGCTCCTTCATGCGCTCGTGCTCGACGGGACGAGGATCGTCTACGTGACCAACCGGCGGGACGACGTGCGCGAAGCGGTGGCGGACGCGGGCGACCCGGGGACGATCCGCGCCGCGATCGCGGCGGACGCGCGCGGCGGCGCCCATGCGGCCTACCGCGACAGCGCGACCGGAGGCGTGGAGTACTGGACGAACCCGAAGGGCACGTGGGCGAGGGTGCTCGTGGCGAAGGGCGAGGGCCTCGGCGAACGCCTCGGGGCGGCCGTCGACGGCGCCGGCGTTCCGCACCTCGTCTGCAGCGCGCCCGAGGGCCTCGTCTACGCGACGTGGGGCAACGGCGCATGGGTCCGCCACGCCGTCACCACGGACGGCCCCGTGGCCGGCTGCGCGATCGCCTCGGAGGGGAATGGAGAGACGCACATCGTCGCCGCGGACGGCAAGCGCGGCCTGCTGCGGTACGCGTCGAACGGGCAGGCGCCCGACGGGCGCTGACGTCCTACCCCTTCCGCGGCACCAGCTCGCGGATCCGGATCTCGACGGGTTCCCCGGGCCCCTCCCGCTTCCGCACCAGGAAGGCGATGTCGAAGCGGCCCTCGAGCGCCTCCTCGGGGAAGAGGCCCATCGGCGCCGTCGCCCTGACCGAGCTCCGGTCGGTCGCGGCGTAGAAGACGAGCTGGGTGTCGCCCTGCCCGAGGCGGCGCGGCTCGCCCGCCGCGCGCACGTCGAAGGCGCAGAACACCGGCTCCTCGTTGCCCGAGCCGAAGGGCTCGAGCATGTCGAGCTCCGCGGCCAGCGGGCCCGTGATCGCGTCGATCGGGAGCTCCGCGTCCACGGGCTTCGGCCCCGCCGCCTCGCCGCCCTGCGCGGCGACCGCCGCGAGGAACGCCTCGCGGAACGCCGGGAAGCTCTCCGCGCGCAGCGTGAACCCCGCCGCCTTCGCGTGGCCGCCGTGCGAAAGCAGGTGCGCGCCGCACCGATCGAGCGCCTCGTGCAGCCGCGTCGCGCCGAACGAACGCGCCGACCCGCGGCCCTGCCCGTTCTCGATCGCGACGAGCGCGGCGGGCCGGTCGTACGTCTCCGCGACGCGCGCGGCGACGATCCCGATGACGCCCGGGTGCCAGCCCTCGCGCACGAGCACGAACGCCGGCGGGTCCCCGGCCATCTCCCGCTCCGCGAGCGCGAGCGCCTGCTCCGTGTGCTCCCGCTCGATCCGCTGCCGCTCCCGGTTACCCGCCTCGAGCGTGTCCGCGAGCGTCTTCGCGCGCGGCGGGTCGTCGCAGAGGAGGAGCTCGAGCGCCGCCTCCGCGGAGCCGATCCGCCCCGCGGCGTTGATCCGCGGGCCGATCTTGAACCCGACGTCGCGCGCCCGCACGGGCCTTCCCGCGCACCGCGCCACGTCGAGGAGCGCCTGGATCCCCGCGTGCCTCGACCCCGCGAGCGCGCGGAGGCCCATCGAGACGAGCGCGCGGTTCTCGTCGAGGAGCGGCACCACGTCGGCGACCGTCCCGACCGCCGCGAGCGCGAGCAGGTCGGGCACGAGCGCCTTGAAGGTCGCCTGCGGCAGCCGGCCCATCTTCTCCGCGAGCGCGAGGGCGAGCTTCAGGGCGACGCCGCAGCCCGCGAGGCCGCGGAAGGGATACGCGCCGCGAGGCCGCTTGGGGTTCAGGAGGGGGCACCGGGGGAGGTCGCCCGTCGCCTCGTGGTGGTCGGTGACGACGACCAGGAGCCCTTCGGCCTCCGCCTCGGCGATCTCGGCGGCGCGCGTGGTCCCGTTGTCCACGGTGATGACGAGCGCGCACCCCTCCTCGCGCAGCCGGCGCAGCTGGTCGGCGCGGAGGCCGTATCCGTCCGCGACCCGGTGGGGGATGAACGCCTTCGCGTCCGCGCCGAGCGCCCGGAGCGCGCGCAGGAGGAGCGCGGTCCCGCAGACGCCGTCCACGTCGTAGTCGCCGTAGACCGCGATCCGCCTCCCGTCGGCGATCGTCCTCGCGACGATCTCGGTCGCGCGGTCCATGTCCTCCATCAGCCGGGGGTCGCGGAGCGCCTCGGGACCCGGCCGCACGAACCGGCGCGCGTCGTCCGGGTCGACGATCCCGCGGGCGGCGAGCACCTGCGCGGTCACGGGGTGGAGGCCGAGGCTCCGCCCGAGGGCGAAGGCGGCGTCGTTGTCGACGGCTCTCGGCGCGAACGGGGCGGGGGGGAGCGCGGGCGTCAAGGCATCGAAGTTAGCACGCCGTCTTGACACCTTCGGGCGGGGCTGGGATCGTCCCGCCCGTGGGCCCCGACGACGCGCGCGTCCAGACGGTCGCCGAGCACGCCGCCCGCGGCGTGCCGCTCGGCAACCTCTCCCTCGCGGGGCTCGCGTTCCCGAGGGACCTTCAGGCGGCGAGACCGCTCGACTTCTCGGGCGGCGACCTCCGCGGCGCCACCTTCGCTGAGCTCGACCTGAGCGGCGCGCGCTTCGACGGCGCGGACCTCTCGGGCGCGTCCTTCCGGAACGTGACGCTCCAGGGCGCGAGGTTCGACGGGTGCGCCGCCCGCGGCGCGGTCTTCGGCGACGTGAACCTCGCCTTCGCGAGCTTCGCCCAGAGCGACCTCCGCGGCGCGATGGTCTTCAACGCGAACATGGCGGACATCTCGCTCAAGGGCGCGGCGCTCGACGGCGCGGAGGTGAACGCCATCCGCCTGTCGCTCAACGGCGGGACGCACGTGCTCGGGCTCAAGGAGGCGGTCCGCGCGCTCGCCGGGGAGTCCTCCTATCCCTACATCGCGGGGATCTCGGGGGACGCGTTCTGGCTCTCCTACATCGTGAAGACGCGCGACCTCAACTGGGGCGGGTTCGCGCGCGACGCGCTGCGCCGCGGCCTCGAGAACTTCGGGTTCCTCTGCGATCTGGTCGACGAGGTCGAGCTCGACGCGGCGTGGGAGGCCCTGCGCGCCGCGCTCTCGCGGGGGAAGACGGTGATCACGCCGCTCCACGTGTCGCCCGCGACGGTGCTCGGCACCGGCTTCGGCGGCGCGGAGTGGGTGTTCGTGACCGGCATCGACCGCGGCGACGTGATCGTCAACTGCGTCCTCGGGGACGGGATGCGGTTCTCGCCCGAGCGGTTCAAGGCGTGCTGGTGCCAGCACCACCCGCAGGAGGAGATGGCGGACGACCTCCCGGTGATCTACGCGATGTGCGTGGTCGGGCCGCGCAGCGCGGCGCCCGCGCGCGTGGAGATCGCGCGCCGGGGCCTCGCGGGCGCGATCGAGGTGATGACGCTCTCCTCGACGGACCGCGTGGCCTTCGGCTTCGACGCGTACCGCCACCTCGCCGAGGACCTCCAGATGGCGCACTCGCCGCGCGGCCTGCCGCCGGACGAGCAGCGCCGCTACCTGCCGTGGCTCGGCCTCGGGGTGCTGCACCACCACGGCTCGCGCTGGGCGGTGCGCGACTTCCTCGCGGAGCTCCTCGACCGCGGCGACTACCAGGAGGGGGCGAGGAACGCGCTCGCGGAGGCGCACGACCTCTACGGCGAGGCGTGCGACAAGCTCCAGCGCTTCCTCGAGATCATGCCGTGGGGCTTCGACCTCGCCGACGACGCCGAGCGGGCGGAGGCGATCTCGACCTACGAGCAGCACCGCCGCGAGGCGACGGGCCTCCTCGAGGCCGCCGCGGCCCGCGAGCGGGATGCCCTCGAGCGCTTCCGGGCGGTGGTCGCGGTCGGGTAGGGGGCCCCCGGGGTGGGGCCCCGGGGAGGGGATTGCCGATAGCCAAGGAGGTGCGGCTACCCGCTGCGTTCCTCCTCCTCGCGACCCTCGCCATCGCAGGGGACGCGGTCCACCTCTCGAACGGCCGCGTGCTCCGCGGCACGGTGCTCGAGGAGAACGACGAGGAGGTCGTGATCGACATGGGCGCGGGCCACCTCCGGATCCCGCGCGCGCAGGTGCGGCTGGTCGAGCGGGGCGCGGCCCCCGAAGCCCCCAGCAAGACGATCACGAAGCGCGACGAGTGGTTCCTCGTGCTCCACAGGGAGAAGGTCGTGGGCTGGCAGCACGTCGTCGAGACCGTCCGCGGCGGCCGCCGGCAGGTCCAGGAGGAGACGGTGTTCTTCAAGCCGGGCGGCGGCGACGACGTGAGCACGCGGCGCGTCGAGACCGAGGACGACGACGGGCCCGCGGAGTTCCTGCTCTTCGAGTCCTACGGCGGCGAGGCGGAGATCACGAGCGGCAGCGTCCGCGACGGCAGGGCGCACGCGCGCGTGAGCCGCGGCGGGATCGTCGAGAACCGCGTGGTCGACCTGCCGGAGGGATGCGCGCTCGCGCTGCCCGCGTGGAGCCGCTTCCTCGACGACGCGAAGCCGGGCGAGACGCGCGCGATGAAGGTCTTCGACGTGCGCGCGCTCAGGCCCGTGGACCTCGTGCTCCGGCGCGACGAGGACGACGCGGCGCCGGACCGGAGGCCGTGCCGCGCGGTGACGCTCGCGAGCGACGTGCGGACCGAGCGCGCGCTCTACCGGCCGGGCGAGGGGTCGCTCGCGGTCGAGCTGAACGGGCCGACGCTTCTCGCGGCGCGCGTCACGAAGGAGCGCGTGGATCTCGCGCGGAAGGCGAACACGGCGCCTCGGCCGCTCTCGCTCGAGGAGGCGCAGGCCTACCCCTTCTTCGAGCGGCCGAAGTCGCTCGAGACGCACCACGCGCGGGCGGGGCTCTCGTTCAAGGCGCCGGACGCGGCGTGGACGGCGCAGCCCTTCGACGCGGAGGCGGGGCGCGTGCTCTGCTTCGAGAAGGTGGCGCTCTTCGCGTCGGTCGACGTCTTCACGTACGCGGGCGCGGTGGACGCGGACGAGGCGTTCGCGCGCGGCCTCGCGCGGGTGAAGCTCGACGCGAAGGAGGTGAAGGGGTCCGGGGAAGCGGAGGATCTCCGGATCGGCGGCCTCCCGGCCCGCGCGCAGGTGCTCCTTGCGCGCCACCGCGGCGAGGACCTCCGCGTGCTGCTCGTCGCCGTGGCAGCGAAGGACCGCTACGTGCTGCTCGTGGGCGCCGCCCCCGCGCGCTGGTGGCGCTGGGCCGAGAAGGACATCCGCGCGCTCGCCTCCTCCCTCGCCGTCGCGCCGTAGCCCTGTACTCGGTACGCCACCGCCCGGCCGCAACCACTTGCGCAGTATGGGGTTGCGCAGTCCGGATGCGGCATTGGGGTCCGCACCCCGGTCACGACAGGGGACACGCGCGAGGGCGTTCGCGCGCTCGCGCCGTTGCCGAGGGTCGCGCCGAAGGCGTCAGCGATCCCAGGCGGTGATCTGGCAGTTCGGCATCGCCGCCTTCAGGCGCAGCATCGCTGCTTGCGGCACGCCGATCTCGACCTCGCGGAGCTTCGGAAGAGCCGCGAGCGCGAGGAGCCCCTCGGGCGTCACGCGCGTGTCGACGAGGCCGATCTTGCGGAGGGCCTCGAGACCCGCGAGATTGCGAAGCCCGGAGTCGCCGACCGCCGTCCCGTCGAGCCGCAGGACCACGAGCCCACGGACCGCGCCGATGGCGGCGAGGCTCCGGTCGGTCGCCGAGGTGTCGGACGGGTTGAGCTCCTTCAGGTCCGGCAGCGCGACGAGGCGGCCGAGTCCAGCGTCCGTCACGGCCCGGGATCCCAGGTCGAGCGTGCGGAGCCGCGTCAGGTTCTCGACGCCGGGAAGCGCCTCGACGCCAGTGTCGACAAGCCCGAGCACCTCGAGGGACGCGAGCTTCGAGAGGGTCGCGAACCCATGTCCGTGATCGGCGGGCGCTTCGTTCCCGTGCCGGTTCTCCGCGCGGCTCTGCGCGCGCGAAGATAGGATCCGCTTCCCGGCGAGCGCCGCGACCGGGAGGCCAAGGGCGAGCGCCGCAAGCACCGAAGCGTGTGCCACGACGCGCCACGTCGGCTCCATCGTAGCGTCCTTGCGGTACGGCCGGGGCCGCTCAGATCTCGAACAGCCGCGTGACGTTCAAGGAGAAGCCCGGGAGCGCGGCAGAGCGGGCCGTGTCGCCGACCCGGCGCGCCACGGATGTGCCCGCCGTGAGGTCGAGGATCTCGATCGTCTCCCCGTCCGGATCGACGATCCAAGCCTCCCGGACGCCGCTGTCGCGGTAGCGCTCCACCTTGACGCCGCGGTCCCGTGTCGCCGTCGACGGCGAGACGACCTCGATCACGAATACGGGCACGGGGATCTTCCATGGCCGGGGCGTCGGGCGCGTGCCCTCGGGGAGGACCAGCACGTCCGGCTGGAGGACGTTGTGCTTGTCGATGAAGACGTCGCAGGGCGCGAAGAGCAGGCGGTCGTCGGCGGACGCACCGAGGTGTCTCTCCAGCGCGCTCGCGAGCCTGCGGACGATTCTCTGGTGCGACGGGTCGGGGCTCGGGTTCATCACGAGCACCCCGTCGATGAGCTCCGCGCGGAGGTCCTCCGGGAGCTTCTTGTACTCGTCGGCGGTGAGCAGCGCCGGGCGTCTCGCCATCGGTTCCAAGGTAGCACCTCCGTCCGGCGTCGGGACATACCCGTACGTCGCGGACCGGTGTCACTTCGCGGGCTCGGGAAACGCCGGTAGTGA
>JAKLKT010000094.1 GCA_023150495.1 Planctomycetota bacterium | reverse complement strand
GAAGGTCCGCGCCGCGGCGCCCGCCGTGGCGGCCGCCCGGCCCACGGCCGTGAACCTCCGCTGGGCGGTCGAACGGATGCTCCGGCGCCTCGACCTCTCCCCCGGACCCCCTCTCGATGCCCTCCGGAGCGAGGCCGACGCGATCCGCGACGAGGACGAGCACGCGTGCCGGACCATCGGCCGCCACGGCGCGGCGCTTCTCGGCGAGACGTCGAACGTCCTCACCCACTGCAACGCCGGCTCGCTCGCCACGGCGGGCTACGGCACCGCGCTCGGCGTGGTGTACGCCGCCGTCGAGGCCGGCAAGCGCGTTGCCGTCTTCGCCGACGAGACCCGGCCGCTCCTCCAGGGCGCGCGGCTCACCGCGTGGGAGCTCTCGCGCGCGGGGATCGACGTCACGCTGCTCGCCGACGCGGCGGCGGGCTCCCTCCTCCGGACGGGGAGGATCGACGCCGTGATCGTCGGCGCCGACCGGATCGCACGCAACGGCGACGTCGCGAACAAGATCGGGACCTACCCGCTCGCCGTCCTCGCGGGGACCCACGGCGTCCCCTTCTACGTGGCGGCGCCGAGGTCGACGTTCGACCTCGCCTGCCCCGACGGGTCCGCGATCCCGATCGAGGAGCGCGCGGCCGCGGAGCTCACGAGGGGTTTCGGCGCAAGTACCGCTCCCGAAGGGGTTTCCGTCTACGCTCCCGCGTTCGACGTGACCCCCGCGGCGCTCGTCACCGCGATCATCACCGAGGCGGGCGTGATCCGCCCGGTGAACGGGGAGACGGTCGCCCGGGCCCTCGCCTAGCCCCCCGGCCCCCCCCGTTTCAGTCCCGTCTCAGGACGATCCGATAGGTCACCCGGCGTCGTAATCCCCGGGGGCGGCGCCTTGGACACATGGCCTTCAAGGGCGACCTCACCAACATCAGCTTGTTCGACGTCTTCCAGACGCTCAGCCAGAACAAGCAGACGGGGGTCCTCGTCCTCACGCGGGACGGGCAGACGAAGAAGGTGCACATCTCGCCCGACGGGGTGCGCATCTTCTTCTCGCGGTCGTTCCGGCCCCTGCGCCTCGGCGAGATCTTCGTGCGGCGCGGGCGGATCAGCCAGCAGGACGTCGAGATCCTGCTGCTCGAGCAGAAGAAGCAGTACCGCCCGATGGGAGAGCTGCTCATCGAGAGCGGGAAGGTCACCGAGGAGGAGGTCGCCGACGTCCTCCGCTACCACGCCGAGGACGAGATCTTCGAGGTCTTCGGCTGGCAGAGCGGCAACTTCGCATTCTACGACGGCCAGGACGCCGGCGACCCGTCGACTCCGCTCTCCGACATCCTCATGGACCCCGCGGGGCTCTGCCTCGAGGCGGCGCGCCGCCTCGACGAGCTGGAGCGCCTTCGCGAGGCGATCCCCAACGACACCGAGTACTACGTCGCGGAGGGCGTGCCGCCCGACCCCGAGGACGCCGGCAATGCCGCGTGCGCGGTCTTCGCGGCGCTCGGGCAGCCCAACAGCATCGACGAGCTGCGCGATCTCGCGGGCCTCACGCTCCACGACACGCTGACCGGCGTGCAGGCGCTCCTCGAGCGGAAGCTGATCCGCACGCTCACGATGGACGAGCTCCTCGCCGTCGCCGCCGAGGCGGAGGAGGCGGGCGACATCGACCGCGCGGCGCGCCTGCTCGAGAAGGCGCACGCGCACGCGCCGAACGACCGGGCCATCCTCGAGCAGTGCGTCGCGGTCTTCGGGCGGCTCAACCAGCCGAAGCCGCTCGCGGAGTACGTCGGGAGGCTCGGCAAGGTCTGCTTCGTCGCGGGCGAGATCGAGACGGCGATCGAGCACCTCGAGGAGGCGCTGCGGCACGACGGCACGCACATGGGCGCGATGGCCGCGCTGCGCGACGCCTACGTGCAGCAGGGGGACGCCGAGCGCATCGCGGAGGTGAGCCTCCGGCTCGCGCGCGCCGAGGCCGACCGCGGCGACCTCGACCGCGCGATCGCGACGTGCCGGGAGGGCATCGAGCAGGCGCCGCAGGCCGTGGCGCTCCGCTTCTTCCACGCCCAGGTCCTCGCCCGCACGGGGCGGACCGAGGAGGCGCGGGAGGAGATGCACGCCATCATCCGCGCGACCGAGGCATCGAAGGGACCGAAGAGCGACAAGGCGTACGAGCTGCTCACGAACTGCTACCGGCTGCTGCTGAAGATCGACCCGGCCGACGCGGAGGCGGAGAAGGGGCTCCAGGACATCGACCGGCGGCGCATGCTCGTCCTGCGCCGCAAGAAGGTCGTGACCCGCGGCGGCGCGGCGGCTGCCCTCCTGCTCGTGCTCGTCGGCGTCGGTCTCGCGACCGGCGGCGAGAGCGCGGAGTCCCTCGCCGCGGAGATCCGGAAGGCGCAGCAGAGGAAGAACGTGGCGCGCGTGGTCGAGCTCGCGGACGAGCTCGCGCAGGCGCACCCGGACAGCGAGGAGGCGAAGTGGGCCATGGAGCTCAAGCGCACCCTCTCGTCCGAGATGAGCCAGAGCGACGCCGCGAAGCGAGAGCGCGAGAAGGCGGCGCGCACGTCCATCGGCGCGGACCTCGAGCAGGTGCGCGAGGCCGTCTCCGACCGGTCCTACGGCGAGGCCATGGCGGAGGCGAGGCGCCTCGTGGCGAAGCTCAACGAGCCGGAGATGGCCTTCCTCCGCAAGACGACCGGGGCCGAGCTCGACTGGATGCTCCAGGAGTTCTTCGAGAAGATCAGGCTGCAGTTCGAGGAGGACCGGAAGCAGCTCGCGGCCGGCGAGGTCCAGCTCCGCACGCTGGAGGGCAAGGCTGCCGAGCTGCTCGAGCTCGAGCAGAAGCTCCTCACGGTCCGCCAGCGCGACTGGTCGACGCTCGCGCCCGCGCTCACCCAGGACCTCCTCACCATCTCCGCGTCGCAGGCCATCGGCAAGGCGGCCCAGGACGCGACCGCGCTCGCCCAGCGCCTCGCCACGGGCCCTGCGAGCTTCACGAGCCTCGACGCCCTCGTCTACACCGTGCGCTGCGAGCGGTTCAAGGCGCAGGTCTTCGACCTCCACAGGGTCGCGACCACGCAGGGGCAGGAGTACCTGACCGCCTGCGACTTCGACCGCGCGCGGGTGACGTTCGAGGCGGTCCAGACGAAGCTCGCGGAGCTCTACGACCAGGAGCCGCGCGAGCGATTCCGCGAGCTGATCCGGCTCCTCGACCTGCGCCAGGTGCCGGTCCAGACGAGGGCCCAGATCGAGCGCATCGACCGGGTCGTGAAGACGCTCCATGTCATCGAGGAGCTCCGCGCGCAGGGGAACTCCCCGGCCGCGTACCGGGTGATGCGCGACCTCGTGACCGAGCAGCGCCTCGTCCAGTTCGAGCAGCGCTACAAGCTGCCCTACCTCGTCATCACCGTCCCGGCCGGCGCCGAGGTCTCGGTCAACGGCTCGCGGGCGGGAACCTCGCCCTGCGAGGTCCAGCTCGACATCGGGCAGCGGCCCATGTCGGTGAGCCTCCGGAAGGCCGGGTTCCGGGACGCGGAGCGGCAGATCGTCCCCACCGACCTCGCGCTGGACGGCTCGCTCGAGGTCGACCTCGAGAAGGACGTCGCGTGGGAGCACGAGCTCGGCGGGAGCGGTGTCGAGGCCTACCCGTCGATCGCGGACGGCAAGGTCCTCTTCGCGACGACCGACGCGAGCCTGCTCGCCGTCGATCTCGAGAGCGGCGACGTCGCATGGGAGGCGCGCACGGGGCTCCTCGCGCGGATCAAGGCGCGACCGGCCGTGGCCGGCGACTCCGCCTACCTGATCACGCTTGACGGCCTCCTGCACCAGGTCCGCCTCGCGGACGGCAAGATCGTCTCGAGGCTCGACCTCGGCGCGAAGGTGGAGCAGGACCCCGCCGTGGTCGGGGACACCATCTACGTCGCGACCCGCAGCCCGAGCCTCGTCGCGATCCGCGGGGGCGCGAAGGTGTGGGAGGAGCCCCTCGCGGAGGGCCCGATCACGGCCGTCGTCCACGTCGGCGGCTCGCTCCACGTGGGGACGACCAAGGGCGCGGTCCTCGTCCACGACGCGAAGACCGGCGCGCGGAAGCCCGACTTCCAGGTCGCCTCGAACACGTCGTTCTGGGGGGGGCTCGCCGTCCACAAGCACCTCGTCCTCGCGGGCGCGGAGGACGGCAAGCTCTACGCCTTCGACACGCGGACGGGCAAGCAGGCGTGGGCCCACGCCACGGGCGGGCCGATCGCCTCGCCGGCCGCGAGCGACGGCACGCGCATCTTCCTGCCGGCCCGCGACGGGTACATCCACGTGCTCTCCGACACGGGCGAGGTCGAGGACAAGCTCGACATGGGCTACGCCGTCCGCGCCCGCGCGGCGGTCGAGGGCGGGTTCCTCTACTTCGTGGGCAGCAACCGCGTGAAGGCGTACGAGGCCTCCGGAGCGATCTGGTGGGACCGTGCCTTCGAAGGCGAGTTCCCGCTGCACGTGATCGCGGGCGGCGGCCGCGTCGTCGTGGTCACCGACAAGCCCTGGATCCACGCCCTCCCGAAGGACGTGAAGTAGGGCCGCCGCTACGAGAAGCGGCGCCGCAGCTCCTCGAGCTTGCGCTTCATGAACTCCTCCTCCGTCATGTCGGCGGGGACGGGGTTCTCGGGCGCCTCTTCGGGGGCGGCCTCGCGCTCGGGCGGAGGAGGCGGAGGGGGTTCGGGGGCAGCGGAGACCTCGCGCTCCTCGCGGCGCGGGCGGCGGGGCCTGCGGCTGCCGCGGTCCCCGCGGTCCCCGCGCTCCCGGCGCTCGCCCCCCTCGCGGCGCGGGCGCTCGCCCGACTTCATGGAGAGCGAGATGCGGCCCTCCTCGACGCCGAGCACGCGCACGTTGACGACCTGACCCACGCGCACCACGGACGTCGGGTCCTTCACGAAGTGGTCGGCGAGCTCGGAGACGTGGACGAGGCCGTCCTGGTTCACGCCGACGTCCACGAACGCGCCGAAGTTGGTCACGTTCGTGACGCGGCCCTCGAGGCGCATGCCGGCCTTCAGCTCCCCCGCCGCGCGCGCGACGCCGCGCCGCGCGATCTCGAGCGGCGGGCGCGGGTCTGCGTCGCCCTGGATGAGCTCGACGAGGACGCCCGCGACGGTCGCCGCGCTGAACTGCGCGTCCGCGATCTCCTCGACGTCGATCCCCGAGAGGAGGTCGGCGTTCCCGATCAGCTCGGCGGCGGGCCGCTTCAGGCGCTCCGCGATCCGCGCCGCGACGGGCGCGTGGTCGGGGTGCACGCCGGTCGCGTCGAGCGGGTCGTCGCCGCCCCGGACGCGGAGGAACCCGCCCGCGAGCTCGAACGCGTGCGGCGTGACGAACGGGAGCGCCCGGATCGCCGCGCGGTTGGGGAACCGCCCGTGCTTCTCGCGGTGATGGACGATCGAGCGCGCGACGTACGTCGAGAGGCCGCAGACGTAGGCGAGCTGCTGCGCGGGCGCGCGGTTCACGTCGACGCCCACGTGGTTCACGCACGCGGTGACGACCTCCTTCAGGGCCGCATCGAGGTGCTTCTCGTCCACGTCGTTCTGGTACTGGCCGACGCCGATGTGGCGCGGGTCCACCTTCACGAGCTCGGGGAGCGGGTCCATGAGGCGGCGCGCGAGCGAGACCGCCGCGCGGACCGGCACGGGGAG
This sequence comes from Planctomycetota bacterium, assembly GCA_023150495.1. Taxonomy (GTDB): domain Bacteria; phylum Planctomycetota; class PLA2; order PLA2; family PLA2; genus PLA2. The sequence goes on along the minus strand of JAKLKT010000094.1, from coordinate 3,234 downwards.
CGAGGGCAGCTCGGCGCGGCCGACGGGCCCGCTGGCATACGACCCCACCCCCACCTCGTTGACCACGACGACCGGCGGCGCCTTGTCGCCGAGGGCCGCGAGCGTCTCCGCGAGGAACGCCTCGCACTCCCGGCGGCCCTGCCCGTTGCCGATCGCGACGAGGCGGATGCCGTGCGTCTGCACAAGCGCGAGGATCCTCTCCCTTGACGCCTGCACCTTCGCCTCGTCCTTGTCGTGGAACTTGAGGCGCGCGTGGTCGAGGGTCTCGCCGCGCTCGTCCACGCAGGCGAGCGGGATCATGCCGCGCGGCGCCGGGTCGACGCCGAGGACGCGGCCCGGTCCCGCGGGCGGGAAGAGCAGGAGATCACGGAGGTTCCGCTGGAAGACCGTGATCGCCTCGCGGTCGGCGCGGTCCTTCGCCTCGCGGAGCGCGTCGTCGAGGACCGCGGGCCGCATGAGCCGGACCGCCTCGGCCGCTGCCTGGTCGAGGAAGCCCTTCACGGGCTCGGCGGGCTCCTTCGGGTAGAAGCGCTGCGCGACCGCGGCGAGCACCTTCTCCTCGGGGATCGCGACCTTGATCGTGATCGCCCCCTCCTTCTCGGCGCGCCGGAGGGCGAGGAAGCGGTGGCTCGGGACGCGCGAGAGCTTCTCCTCGTACGTGCGGAGGTTGGCGAAGCGCTCGGGGATCTCGGCCTTCCCGTGCGCCGGGATCGCGCCGACCACGCCCTCCTTCTCTGCGGCGCGGAACATCGCGCCGCGCACCTCGGGGTCGACGGCGAAGCGTTCGGCGAGGATCTCGCGCGCGCCGAGAAGCGCCTCCTCGGCGGTCATCTCCGGCGTGACGAAAGGCTGGGGGTCCGGGGGCTCGTTCCGCAGGCAGGCTTCGGCCAGCGGCTCGAGCCCTCGCTCGCGGGCGACGGCGCCGGGGGTCTTCCTCGGCGGACGGAACGGCTCGTAGAGGTACTCGAGCTCGACGCGCGAGCGCGCCTTCTCGATCCGCCTGATCGCCTTCTCCGGGACGTCGTCCCGCCCCCGGAGCCCCCTCACGATGAACTCGCGGCGCGTCTCGAGCTCGCGGACGCCTTCCGCCTCGTCGCGGAGGTCCCTGAGCGTCCCCTCGTCGAGGCCGCCCACGTCATCCCGCCGGTAGCGGGCGAGGTAGGGGATCGGGTGGTTCGCGCGGATGAGCTCGAGCGCGCGGGCGACGACGCCCGGCTGCATCTGCCAACGCTCGGCGATGACGCCCGAGACGACGGCGTCGAGGGACGGAACGGTTTCGCTCATGCCGGCCAAAGGCTGTTCGCTGCGCTCCCGCGCCGGATTCTAGCAGACGCGCCCGGAACGCCCGCAAGCCGCCGCAGCCCGCCCGCCGCGCGGCGTTTCGGGGGCCGCGGGCGCTGGCCTATACTGGAGGGACCATGCCGCTCGCGACCGTCCAGGATGCGCTCCAGGACATCAAGTCGGGGAGGATGATCATCCTCGTCGACGAGCCCGACCGGGAGAACGAGGGCGACCTCACCATCGCGGCCGAGTTCGTCACCCCCGAGATCATCAACTTCATGGCCACGCACGCGCGCGGCTGGATCTGCGTCGCGCTCGACGACGAGATGGCCGACGCGCTCGACCTGCCCGTCATGGTCGCGCACAACAACAGCCGCTTCCGCACGAACTTCACCGTGACCGTCGAGGCCGCCACCGGCGTCACGACCGGCATCTCCGCCGCCGACCGCGCGCGCACGATCCAGATCATGGTGCGCCCCGGCAGCAAGCCCAGCGACCTCGTGCGGCCCGGCCACATCCAGCCGATCCGCGCGCGCAAGGGCGGCGTGCTCGTGCGCACCGGCCAGACCGAGGGCTCGGTCGACCTCGCGCGGCTCGCGGGCCTCCGCCCCGCCGCCGTCATCTGCGAGATCATGAACCCCGACGGCACGATGGCGCGGATGCCGCAGCTCGAGGTCTTCGCCCGGGAGCACGGGATGAAGATCCTCTCGGTGACGCAGATCATCGAGCACCGGCGCATGCACGAGCGGCTGATCTCCCACGAGGAGACGGTGAAGCTCCCGACGGCCTACGGCGACTTCGACCTCCACATGTTCCGGAGCGTCGTGGACGAGCGCCCCCACTTCGCGCTGACCGTCGGGCTGCCGGTCCCCGACAGGACGATCGGCAACGAGCCGATCGACGAGCCGATCCTCGTCCGCCCCCACTCGGAGTGCCTCACGGGCGACGTGTTCCACTCGCTCCGCTGCGACTGCGGCGCCCAGCTCGACCAGGCGATGCGCATGGTGCAGGAGGCGAAGAAGGGCGTCATCCTCTACATGCGGCAGGAGGGGCGCGGCATCGGGATCCAGAACAAGATCCGCGCCTACAAGCTCCAGGACGAGGGGATGGACACGGTCGAGGCGAACCAGGCGCTCGGGTTCCGCGCCGACCAGCGGGACTACGGCGTCGGGGCGCAGATCCTCCGCCACCTGGGCGTCCGGAAGATGCGGATCCTCACGAACAACCCGCGCAAGTTCCGCGCGCTCGACGGCTACGGCCTCGCGATCGTCGAGCGGGTGCCGCTCCAGATCGAGCCGAACCCCGCGAACGAGAAGTACCTGAAGACGAAGAAGGACAAGCTCGGGCACCTGCTGTAACCCGTTGCGGGGCAGGGGTTTCCCGCCTTCGCCCCCCCGGCGCTTCGGCGAGGCCGGTTCGCCCCCGCCGAAGGCTGCGGCGGGCGAGCAGGGGGGGCTCCGGGGGACCGGGCCCGCCTTCGCCCCCCCGGGACTCCGGCGAGGCCCGTCCGCCTGCGCCAGGGCTGCGGAGGGCGGAAGAAACCGCCCCGCGGTGGCGTCTATTGGCCGGGCGATGCGATGCTCCTGAAGATGAGCGGAAAGGCCCGCACCGACGACACGGAGCTGGTCCGGCGGATCCGCGCGGGCGACGCGGAGGCGTTGCGCCTCGTGGTCGAGCGCTACGAGGAGCGGATCTTCGCCCTCATCCACGGGATCGTCCGCGACGCGCACGAGGTCGAGGACGTGGCGCAGGAGGTCTTCCTCAAGGTGTTCACGAGGATCGAGGCGTTCGACGGGCGGTCGCAGTTCTACACGTGGCTCTACCGCGTGGCGGTCAACGCCGCGAAGGACCACGTGAAGAAGCGCGTGCGGAGGCCCGCGGCGGCGCTCGAGGAGGCGGACGCGCTCCCGGGCGGGGCCGAGGGGCCGGACGCGGGCGCCGCGCGGGGCGAGA
>JAKLKT010000093.1 GCA_023150495.1 Planctomycetota bacterium | reverse complement strand
CGGCGGGCCGCGCCCTCGTGGAGCGGTACTTCGACCTCGCCGCGTGCACGGCGCGGCTCGCGGCGCTCTACCGGGAAGCCGATCTATGAGGACGGCGTGCTCCGCTCCGTGAAGGGCCTCGTCCGGTCGATCCCCGTCCTCCGCGACCTCGCCCGCCGCTGGGCCCGTCGGCGCGCGGGTCCGGCGGAGCCCTTCCGCGGGTCCGAGCGCTACTGGGAAGAGCGTTACGCCCGCGGCGACGACTCCGGGGTCGGATCCTACGGGAAGTTCGCGCGATTCAAGGCGGACACGATCAACGCGTTCGTCGAGGCGGAGGGGATCCGGTCCGTCCTCGAGCTCGGCTGCGGGGACGGGAGCCAGTTGAAGCTCGCGCGGTATCCCTCGTACCTCGGCTTCGACGTGAGCGCGACCGCGATCGAGGCGTGCCGGCGCATCTTCGCGGGCGACCCCGCGAAGTCGTTCTTCCTCATGGGCGACTACCGCGGGCAGCAGGCGGACCTCGCGCTCTCGCTCGACGTGATCTACCACCTCGTCGAGGACGAGGTCTTCGAGAGCTACATGCGGACGCTCTTCGGTGCGGCCCTCCGGCACGTCATCGTCTACGCGAGCGACTTCGACGACCCGGGCCGGAAGGACGGGGCGCACGTGCGGCACCGGAAGTTCACCGAGTGGGTCGCGAAGAACATCCCCGACTGGACGCTCGCGCGCCACCTGCCCAACGCCCACCCCTACGCGGGCGACTACCGGACCGGCTCGTTCGCGGACTTCCACTTCTACCGGAAGCGCTGACTACTTCCCGCCGAGGAATCCCTCGAGCGCCTTCTTCGCGTCGTCGCCGAGGCGCTTCCCCGCCTCGTCCGCGAGCTTTCTGGCGAGCTCCTTCTGCCCCGCCGCCACGAGCGCCTTCGTGAGATCCTCGTCGCGGAGGAGCACGCGCGGGTCCTCGAGCGTGCCCCGGACCGCGAGCGGCAGCACGAGCCTCTCGATCCGCTGCTCCTTCGTGCCCGGCACGACGAGCGTCGTGCCGAGGAGCGTCGTGTCGAGCTTCAGGTCCACCCCTCCGGTTCCCGAGCCCTCCCACCTCCCCTTCAAGGAGACGTCGACCTTGCCTCCCCTGACGGGCGACGCCACGAGCGCGCGCCCGATGGCGTCCCCCTCGATCCCCTTGAGCGCGAACGAGAGCGCGCGACCCGTCTCCGCGGAGCCGACCTCGAAGCGGATCGAGCCGTCCTCCGCCTGGACCACGAGGTGAGGGGGTCCGGGGGAGAGGGACGGGTGCGTCGACAGGTTCGTGCCGACGATGTTCATCTGCTTGCCGCCCAGCTGGAGCGCCTCCAGCCGCTCGATCCGGAGCTCCGAGACGAGGATCGTCGGCGCGCCGCGCACGAGATGCTCCGCGGCGGCCCACGCGTAGCCCCGCTCCCGGATCTCCCGCCGCAGCCGCTCCTCGAGCTTCTCCTTCGACTCGGGCTTGTCTGAGCCCGCGAACTTCTCGAGCCAGCTCCGCAGCTGCGCGAGCCGGTCGCGCCACGCCTCGGCCTCCTTCAGGTAGTCGTCGACCGTCCTGTACTCCTCGCCCGGCGGCGTCTCGCCCGGCGGGGCGTCCTGCGGCGTCGGCGCCGTGCCCGTGCGGCGGCCGGGCGCGTCGCGCCTGACGCCGCTCTGCGCGAAGTCCACGACGATCCGGTCGAATCGCAGGCGCCGGCGGAGGAGGTCTTTCCCCGAGAGGTTCGCCTCGAGCTTCACCGTGCGGAAGAGATCGGTCGGGAGGTCGTTCGGGTCGGCCATCGCGAGGCCGTCGAGCGAGGCGCCGCCCTTCCCGAGATCGATCGTCGCGCCCGCGAGGTCGACGGTCGCGCCGTTCACGCGCTCGAGGCCCGCGCGGAGCTTCGACCCGAGGTAGGGGCCCGCGAGGAAGCCCGCGAGGAGGAAGATCGCGACCACGATGGCGATGGCGAGGCCCGCGCCCCAGATGCGCACCGGATTGCCGACGCGCCTCGTCGCGAGCTTCTCGTACGCCTCGCGCGAGGGCGCGGCGCCGAGCACGAGCCAGCTCGCGACCTTCACGCGCCGCTTGCTCGCGATCGCGCGGAACCTCTCGGAGCCTGCCTCGAGGGACAGGAAGGCCTCGCGCGTCCTTCGCACGAGCCGGGTCAGCAGCGAGCCGAGGATCCAGCCGAAGGCGAGGCCGAGGGCGAGGCCTCCCGTGATCGCGTAGTACTCGAAGCCGCAGAGCGCCGTGACCGGCGCGTTGACGAGCGTCTCGAAGAGCCCTTGGGTCGGGCCGTCGAGGAGGAAGCGGCCGACGTGGAAGCTCGCGGGCAGGAGGAGGAGGTTCAGCGCCGCGCCCCCGAGCGCCGCGATCGTCGCGAGCCAGATGTTCGTGTTGAGCACGAGGACGACGACGACGAGGCCGACGGTCAGCGCGGGCGCGCGCTCGAGGTCCGCGGTGAAGCCGAGCGCGCCGCCGAGGACCGTGCTCGCGCGGATCTGGAACGGGGTCGCCTGGCCGAGGAGCGCCTTGCCGATGCTGCGGATCATGGCGCGTACTCTACGGCATGCGCGCCGGGACGGCCCCCGGAGCCCCCTCGCCTACACGTTCGGGACGAACGTGTCCAGGTCGATCGTGAAGGTGACGCCGAGGGCGCCGAACATCGCGTCGACCTCCGCCGTGGCCGACCCGTCGAACGACATCGAGCCGAGCAACGGGCCGCCCGGCGTCGTGGCGTTGAAGTCGAACCCCCCGACCGGCCCGAGCGCCGACGCGAGGTCGAGGACGAGGTCCGTGTTCGTCGCGTTGAAGACGCACGCGCCATCCACGACCGAGCCGTTGCCGGTGATGCCGAACACGGTCGCGGAGGTGCGCGCGAGGTTGAAGACTCCGGAGCCCGTGATCGTCGCTCCGCCGGCCGGGTTGATGCTCCACGTCGCGCTCGCCGACTCGCCGGCGTCGATCCCGTCGCTGATGTCGTCGGCCGACGTGACGTTGCCGTCGACCGTGCCGAAGCTCGCCGTGATCGAGAAGTCGCCCGTGCCCGCATCGTAGCTGACGTTCGGGGGGAGCGTCCCGCCGATGGAGGCGAGGAAGCCGCTGACCTCGCTGAAGACCTCGTCGAGGTCCGCGAGGCCCGTCGCGGAGCACTGCGCCGCGGAGAGGAGGTTCGGGTCGGTGCTCGACCCTCCGCCGCCGCACGCGGCGAGGGGGAGTGCGAGGGCGATGAGGAGGCGTCGCATGACCGAAGCCTATTCCTGATCAGGGACGGGAGGGGGCGTGGGGGAGGGGTCGCGCATCTTCTTGAGACGCTCGGCGAAGAGGCGGTCCGCCTTCTCGCGCCGTGCCCGTGTCAAGGCGAGACCGACGACCAGCAGGAACACGGGGAGGCACACCCAGAACCTGGGCAGCTTGTAGACCGGTGTGCCTCATCAGCCCGGCGCGAGCGCGCTGTAGCCGAAGAAGAAGCCCCAGACGAGGTACGCCCACCAGCGGCGGAGGAAGCGAAGCATCGCGTCGCCCACTGTAGCACCGCGGTCTGGTAGTCTCCGGGTCCATGCGGGGTGGGGTCCTCCTTCTCCTCGTGATCGCGTGCGCGGCGTCCGCCGGCGATGAGGAGGAGGAGCGCGCGTTCCTCGACCTTCAGGCCCGGATCGGCGGCAGCGACCCCGCCGGGGTCGCCGAGGAGGCCGAGAGGTTCCGCGCGAGGTTCCCGTCGTCCCGCTTCCTCCCCGCCGTGCTCCTCGCCGAGAGGGAGGCGCGTCTCGACGAGGGGCGAGGGCCTCCTCGCGGAGGTCCTCGGCGTGCAGCTCCTCGCGCACGCGCCGGGGAGCGTCCCCGCGCGCGCGGTCCTCCGGTCCTACGAGGACTCCGACGACTGCGAGAGCGCCGTGGACGACGTGGTCGAGGCGTACCTCGCGAACGGCGATCCCGCCCGCCTCCCCGCCCTCCGGGAGCTCGTGCGCGTCGTCCACACCTGCCGCGTGGACATGGAGAACGCGGCGGTCTTCGTCCTCGAGGCATGGGCGCTCCTCCGGGACGACGAGGCGAACGCCACCCGGCTCGAGGACGCAGCGGCGAGGCTCGGGGAGAAGTACCGGAACATCGCGAAGGTGCTCCATGGCGCGAGGAAGGACCCGGTGGAGACCTGCGCGCGGCTCCAGGCCGATCCGGAGGAGCTCGCGGCGCGGTGTGCCGCGATCCTCGTCGCCACCGGCGCGCTCGACGGGGTCGAGACTCCGGCGGCCCGCCTCGTCCGAGCGCGCGCCGAGCTCGACTTCCGCGGCCGCACGGATCCAGGTCCCCTCGTCGACCCGCCCCCGGAGACCGCGGAGCACGCCGCGCTTGCGGCGCTCGCGCTCCTGTCGAACGGCGATCGCGAGGGGGCGCGGACCTTCGCCGCGCGCCAGCGCGGGCGCTTCGAGGGCGACCTTTGGGCGCCGACCCTCGCGCAGATCGAGGAGCAGCTGTCCGTCCCGCCGTCCGACGTGTCCACCCTCGTCGAGAAGACCTTCGAGCCGGCGCTCCGGGACCTCTTCGCCGGGGCCCCGAGGTGGGAGATCGTGCTCAAGCTCTGGGGCGAGGAGCGCGATGCCGAGCTGACGTTCTTCCTCGATTTCGCCCAGAAGGAGTGCCGGGCGGTCGCGAAGTCGAAGGGAAGCCCCGTCGCCATCCTGCACGCGCGGGGCGATGCGGTCCGCCTCTGGCTCGCGGGAGACCGGATCCACGAGATGCCCTTGGTGCTGCCCGCCGTCCTCCTCGAGTTCGCGGCTGGCGAGGACGGCAAGGTCAAGATCAACATCGACACCGTGGACGCGCCGTGGACCGACACGGGGAGGGTGAACGCTCCCCTCCTCGTGAACCCGCTGTTCACCACGAGGGAGGGGATTCGTCGCCTCGTGACGAGGCCGTCGCGCCTCGTCATGCTGCGGCAGGGCGCGGAGGCGACCTGCACGTGGACCTGGCCGAGGATCCGCGAGCCGGGCTTCGGAATCCTGGAGGCGCGATTCGAACAGGGGCGCCTCGCGTCGCTCCGCTCCGACGACTCGTCGCTCGTGCTCCGTTACGGGGACGAGGCCGCCGTACCCCGCCTCATGCTGGAGTGGCCGGACCTCGCGGTCGAGAAGCACGCCGAGGCCGATGCCGGCGCGCTGTTCGCGATCATGGGCCGGCTCGCCGCGAGGCTCGGCCTCGGGGAGCCGGAGGGCCGGTAGCCCGGGCGGAGCATGGCGGAGGAGCAGGGCGGCGGGGCGGCATCGACGACCACGCGGCCTCGCGCGGTCGCCGGGCTCCTCTCGTTCTTCCTGCCGGGACTCGGCCAGCTCTACTGCGGCCGGCCGCTACGAGCCCTTCTCCTCTTCGCCGGCGAGATCGCCATCTGCGTCGCGACGCTCCTCGCGTTCGCCCGCATCCGCAGCCAACCGGTCAACCTCGCGGCGCCGGCGCTCTACCTGGCCTGGCGCATCGGCCTATGCGCGGACGCCGTGCGCCTCGCGCGGCGTGCCTTCCGGCCGCGCTGGTTCGAGAGCCTCCCCGCGCAGGTCGCGATCCTCCTCCTCTGCATCCTCGTCGCCGTCCCTCGGATCGCCCTTCTCCTCAGGGATCACGTCGCCGAGGCGTTCCGGGTGCCCTCGAGGAGCATGTCCGACACGCTCCTGCCGGGGGACCGGTTCCTCGTGGACAAGCTCGCGCGCTTCGAGCCGGCGCGCGGCGACGTCGTCGTCTACTGGACGGAGCCCGACGGCGCACCCGTCCGGTTCGTCCACCGCGTGATCGGGCTCCCCGGAGAGCGCGTGGAGGTCCGGGGCTCGACGGCCATCATCGACGGCAGGGGGATCGAGGAGCCCTACGTCAAGCGCGACGGCGGATACTCGGCCCCGGACTTCGGCCCCGTCGTCGTGCCCGCCGGGCACTTCTTCCTCCTCGGCGACTGGCGGGACATGAGCCGCGACAGCCGGCAGCCCGAGGTCGGCTTCGTGTCGCGCGAGAGGATCGTCGCGCGTGCGGCGGCGGTGTTCTTCTCCGCGGACCCGGAGACCGGCGACGTGCGCTGGCCCCGCATCGGGCATGTGATCCGGTAGGATGGCTCCGATGCGGAGCCTTGGCGCGCTGCTCCTCGTCGCCGCGGCCGCGTTCGCGCAGGCGGCCCCCCGGCCCCCCCCGGATCGGAAGCCCGAGACGATCGACTACGCGAAGCCCGCGCGCTACGCGGAGATCCCCGAGCGAGACGGCGACGCGGCGCTCATCCGGAAGCTCGCGGCCCCGCTCAGGGAGAAGGACGCCGAGAACACCCTCCGGAACATCCACGCCTTCATCGCGCGCGTGCCGCACGTTCCGGAGGGCTGGGAGAACGAGCATCGCGATTTCGGGCGGCTCCTCGAGGGGTTCGACCACGACGGCTGCGCCGCGCACGCGCTCCTGTTCGCGAATCTCGCGCGGGCGTGCGGCATCCCCGCTGTCTACGTGAAGTCGTCGCGCCACGACTGGATCCGCGGCTTCGTCGCGAAGGGCGAGACCGGGAGCTTCGCGGGCCACGTCTTCCTCGAGGTCCTCGTCGACGGCAAGTGGAAGCTCCTCGACGCGCAGGGGATGCGGATCTGGGACGAGTACGACCCGGCGGACCCGGAGCTCCCCGGCGGGCTCCTCGCGTACGAGAAGGGGTGGGACCACTACGCGATGGTCCACTCGACGCGGCGCGACGACTTCATCAAGGAGGCGCTCCACCGCTGGCACGGCTTCGACGCCGGGAAGCTGCGGAAGAACGAGGCGCCCGGTCGCGCGCTCCTGCCCGAGGTCTTCGCGATCACGCTGGCGGGCGAGTGGGAGGACCTTCGCGAGCGGACGCGCGTCACCTACTCGTTCGACCGCGGCTACTGGGAGGAGGGGAAGGCGCGCGCCAAGGGCAACATCCTCCTCGTCACGTCGATCGGCGGGCGCACGGACATCCCCGAGAGCGAGGCGCCGGCGTGGCTGCCGATGCCTCTCGGGAAGCTCAAGGAGGAGGCGCGCGCAGGGAAGACCGGCGTCGAGAAGCGCCGCCTCGACGACGGCACGCTCGTCGTGCTCCTCTACGCGCCCGGCAGGGCCGAGCTGATGGCGCTCATCTGGTCGACGGACCTCGAGAAGATCCGCTGCGAGTTCGCGCGGCGGTAGGCCGTCGCCGAAGCGGAACGGGGGGGCTCCGGGGGCCGTGCGCGACCGGCCCCCGGACGTCGGCTCCCGCTAGAACGAGACCTCGTACGTGACGAGGTCGATGTAGAACGTGTACGTCACGCCGTCGAACTCCGCGACCACGCGTGCCGTGTCCGAGCCGTTGAACGTCATCGTGCCGGTGAGCGTGCCGGGAGGCGCGTCCACCGTGAAGAGGACGGTGCCCTGCAGCCCCGCCGCGGCCGTCACGGTGAAGCTCAGGTTGGTGAACGTGAAGTCGCAGGTTCCGTCGATGACTTCGCCGTTCCCGCTCACGTTGAAGGTCGTCGAGGACGGGCGCGCGATCGTGAAGGACCCCTCGCCGGTCGCGGTAGGAGCCCCGGCGAGCCCGCCGTTCAGCGCCCACGTCGCGGTCGCCGACTCGCCGACGTCGATGCCGTCGGTGATCACGTCGGTGGACGAGACGACCCCGGCGACGGCGCCCGACGGAGTGGTGAGCGTGTAGTCGCCGTCGACGATGTCGTAGGTGCCGCCCGCCGGCGCGCCGGGGATCGCCTCGAAGAGGTTGAGGACCTCGCCGTAGACGAGGCCGAGGTGCTGGAGGTCGATCGCAGTGCAGTCGGCCAACGCCTGCTGATCGGCGGTCGGCGTGAAGCTGTCGCCGCTGCCGCACGAGACGAGCGCGAGGGCCGAGAGAAGGAGGGGCAGGATTCGTTTCATGGGGGCGTAATGCTATCCGGCCATGTCAACGTTGCGTCACGGGGCGCGGGAGCCGGGGGGGCGGGGGGGGACGAACCCGGCGTTCGGCCGCATCCTCGGGATGCGCCTGCGGGCATCCGTTCCCCGGCAGGCGGAAAGCAGGCCCGGCTGCGGTTCCTTGGGAAACACGGGCTCACGCTTCCTCCTCCGCGCCGCGTGCGGGGGAGGCAGCGGCGGCGGCAGCAACATCGACCCGGCGAAGGACGCGCACATGCACGACGCGAACCTTCACGTTCGTGGACGCGGACGACCGCCTGAAGACCGTGTGGACGCTCCGGGACGGCGGGAAGGCGGCCGAGACCACCGGCTTCTCGTTCGTGAAGAAGCCGAAGGCGTGACGTCGCGGGGTCCTTGGGCTGTGCCCCCGGAGCCCCCTCGTTTCCGCGCCGTACCAGTTCGGGCCACGTAATCGTGGCGTCACGTTTGCCCGCGGGGAATGCTGCGTTAGTTTCCCCGTGTAGCCCGGAAAAAGGCCAAACCGGCGAAAGCCGGCGACGCAAAGCTAACAGGGCCTAAGTCGGATCCCCTCCGATACGGCAGCCAGCCGCCCGGAACGCTCAGGACAACCATGAGCACCGGGCACAACACCCCCCCCTCCCCCCGCGCCCGCGAAGCGGCGTTCTCGCTCGTCGAGACGCTTTGCGGGATGACCCTCATGTTCGTCGGGCTGCTCTCCCTCGCCGGCTCCACGGTGACGGGGATGGCCGCGAACGAGACCAACCGCGAGAACGCCATGGCGACGACCGCGGTGCGCCGGTTCCTCGAGACCATGCAGGCCGGCGAGACCCCGTTCGAGGATCTCTTCCGCGCCTACGCGACGGATCCCTCCGACGCCGTGGACTCCGAGGAGGTCGATCCCGCGCTGGCGCTCAAGGCGCCGCGCGGCGTGTTCCAGGGCCGGTCGGGGCTCCATCCGATCCTCGCGAAGGAGTTCGCGGTCCCGGGGCTCGAGCCGCGCAAGGGCAAGCTGCGCGCCGAGATGGGCTCGGCCTCCTTCCCGGTCGCCGAGGGCGCCGAGGGCCTCGAGCTGCGGGAGGACGTCGCGGGCCGCGACCTCAACGGCGA
>JAKLKT010000092.1 GCA_023150495.1 Planctomycetota bacterium | reverse complement strand
CCGCCTGCTCGACGCGGCGATTGTGTCGGACGCGGCGCGCCTCGGCGCGGCTGCGGGCCCCGAGGACCTCCCGCTCCGCGAGGACGCGGGGACGACGGACGACGCCTGCGTGCGCTGCGGCGCGCTGCCGGAGACCCCGCGGTGACCGCAACGGCCCCCGCGCCCCCCCCGCCCCGTCTCGAGGCCGACCCGCAGCTCGTCGAGGAGGTCGTCCACCTCCTCGCGAGCGCCGACGAGCGGCGCTGGGCCGTCTACCGGCGGCGCATCGATCCCCTGTACGACCGGCCCGACCGCGACGCGGCGATCCCCGCCGCGCTCCTGCAGCTGTTCCGCGAGTGGGGGGCCGAAGGGGCCGTGGCGGCCGCGCTCGGGGGCCTCGGAGTGCCGCGCGCGCTCCTCGCGCGTTCGCACCGTCCCGGCGACGAGGGCGCGGACCTCCTGGTGGGGGAGGAGCGGACGGTGCTGCTCCGGCTTCCCGCCGGCGCCTTCCTCGACGGCGCGACGCTCGCGCGCTACCTCCGCCACGAGATGCGGCACGTGAAGGACATGCTCGACCCGAAGTTCGCGTACGAGCGCGACCTCGGCGCGTCGGGGCGCACGCGCGCGGAGCAGGAGCTCGTGCGGAACAGGTACTGCGTCCTCTGGAACCTCGCGATCGACCGCATCGAGGAGCCGCCGGTCGGCGCGGCGACGCGGCGGGCGCAGCTCGACCGCGTGTTCGCGGCGCTCTCGGACGGGCAGCGCACGCGCCTCGCCGCGCGCTTCGAGGACCCCTCCCTCCGCACCCACCCGATGCTCCTCGCGGCGGCGCGCGACCCGTGGGAGTTCCTCGGCGAGCCGAGGCGGGGCCCGGTGGGCGGGCAGCCGTGCCCCCTGTGCGGATTCCCGACGTACGACTGGGACGGGGCGCCGCCCGTGGCGGCCATCCGCGCGGACTTCCCGCGATGGGACGCGTCGCACGGCGCCTGCCGGCAGTGCAGCGACATCTACCGCGCGGCGTCGGCCTGCTGATCAGCTCGCCGCGGACCGCGCCCCGAGCTCGCGGTCGATCAGCAGGAGCGCGCCCTGGTTGTCGCCGACCATCTTGACCCGCTCGACCAGCTGCGAGCTGCTCTTCTCCTCCTCCACCTGCTCCGTGAGGAACCACTCGAGGAAGATCTGGGTCGCGTAGTCGTGCTCCGACGCGGCGAGGGCGTAGAGCTTGTTGAGCTCCTCGGTCACCATCTCCTCGTGCTGCCGCACCTTCGTGACCAGCTCGAGGGGGGACTTGAAGTCGGAGGGGGGCTTGTCGATCGCCTGGAGCATCACCCGCCCCGAGCGGTCCTCGATGAAACCGTAGATTTTCATGGCATGCCCCGCCTCCTCCTTCGCCTGGAGCATCATCCAGTGGGCGAAGCCGGGGAGGTTCCTGGACCCGCAGTAGGCCGACATGGAGAGGTACAGGTAGGCGGAGTAGAACTCCCGGCCGATCTGGTCGTTCAGGGCGGTCTGGACGGTCTTGGAGAGTGCCATGGGTTCGAATCCTCGGGGTTATGGACCCGGGAACGATAGCAGGATCCTCCCCGTTTTGCCTCAAAAGGGGGCCTGTTCCGGGGGGTGGGATCGCCTACCTTATTGGGCGTGTCCGGGGATGGCCCGGCACGCTCCACCACTCTCGACGAGGTTACGAATGGCTGCGAAGAAGAAGGCGAAACGGAAACCCAACCCGGCGTTCATGAAGGCGATGCAACCGGACGCCGTCCTCGCGGCCGTCGTCGGCGACAAGGCGATGCCGCGCACCGAGGTGACGAAGAAGCTGTGGGCCTACATCAAGAAGGAAGGCCTCCAGGACAAGAAGAACCGCAGGAACATCAACGCCGACGAGAAGCTGAAGGCGGTGTTCGGCGGCAAGGCGACGGTCAACATGTTCGAGATGACCAAGCTCGTCGCCAAGCACCTGAAGTAGACCGGTCCTCGAGCATGAGGAGGGGGGCGCGGGGGAGGGAGGATCCCTCCCTCCCGACCCACCCGATCTCAGCGCCGCAGCCAGAACGGACGTTCCGACGCCGCGCGAGCCACCGTCTCGATCGCGATCGCCGCGCGCGCGGCGCCGTAGTCGAGGTCGAGGTTGCCCATCGTGTCCTTCGTGTCGTGGTAGCCGCTGCGCGAGATGTCGTAGTTCTCCATGAAGAGGACGACCGGCACGCCCGCGTCCGAGAGGATCTGCGCGTCGGTGTTGAAGAGCGTGCTCTTCGGGTCGTATGGCGGGCGGACCTCGCCGAGGAGGCGCGGGAACCGCGCGATCCCGGGGACGCGGGCGGGATCGGCGCTGCGCTCGCTCCTCCCCTCTGCCCTGCGGCGGTCGGGGCGGCGGTTCCACGCCTCGGCGGCGCGGTTCCAGAGCACGTTCGCGACGTGCGCGTGCCACGCGAGCCAAAGCGACTCGCGGCCGGCGCCGGGAGCGATCTGGAACGTGTCCGCGTCGCGGTCGTGGTTGTGCGCGATCATGTCGAGCACGAAGGCCCCCTGCACGCGCACCTTCGAGAGGTCGACGGTCCTCCCGCGCTCGCGCCTCGCGACGAGCGTGCGCTCCACGAGGCGCTCGCAGAGGTCGCGCGCGCCGAGGCAGTCGGAGGGGAACTCCTCGCCGGTGAGGTGGACGAGCCAGATGTCGCAGTCGAGCTGCCCGCGGCGGCTCATCTCGAGGAAGACCGGGGCCGCGAGCATGAGCGCGGCCGTCGCGGAGTGGTTGTCGTCGGCCCCGTGCGCCGCGATCCTCGCCCCCTTGGGGCCCTCCTTCCCGGCGTAGACGTCCTCCATGTAAGCCGTGTCGTAGTGGTCGGCCATGACGACCGCGCGCCCGCGGTCGCGGCCCGGGATCACGACGATCAGGTTCCGCTCGAGGGTCTCCCCGGTCCGGTTCAGGGCCCAGCCGCCCATCCAAGGGAACCGGGAGCGCGTCTCCCAGCGGAACGGCAGCTCGCCCGCCCACGCCCCCCTGGTCCCGTATGTCCGTATGCATCCTCGGTGGTGGGCGAGCAGCTGGTCGCCGAGCGCGTCGAGATCGCGCCGCTCCGACCGCCCGAGCGCCCTCGCCGCCTCGATCGACGGTCCGTCGAGCACGCGGTCGGAGTTCGCCTTGTTGAGGAACCGGCCGTGCGCGAGCGCGGCGATCCTCCTCCAGAAGGCGACCTCGAACGCGCGGGTGGCGGTCCTCCGGAACGTCAGCGGGGCGATCCCGGACAGGTCGTTCTCCGGCGAGGCGTCGAGGATCTCCTCTATCCCGAGGACGAGCCGCCGTGCACGTTCCGGGTCCAAGGCGCGCCGCGGCAGGGAGGCGAGCCAGCCCTCGAGGGTCTCGTCCTTCGCGGCGGTGAGCAGCTCGCGCGCGAAGGAGCGGGGCAGCCGGCCGCCGGGGTGGAAGCCCGCGGACTGGAAGAGCTTCCGGACGTTCCTGGCCGTCTGGCCGGCGCGCGGATCCGCCTTCGGGTCGAAGATCTCGAGGGCCGCGACGTGCGGCGCGCGCTCGAGGACCCTCGGCCAGAGCTCGACGGTCCTCCTCGGATCGCCGTCGCGGTACGCCGTGAGGTAGCCGCGGAGCCGCGTCGGCACGACCGCGGGGGTCCGGCTCGAAGGATCGACGAAGCCGACGACGGGGCGGTGCCAGTAGACCTCGTGCCGGCCCACGCGCATCGCGGGGTAGATGATCCGGTAGCCGAAGCTGCCTCCGTCGCGCACGTCGGCCTCCGCCGCGAGCAGCGCCTCCTCGCTCGCGCAGGGCCCGTCGAGCCTCAGGCGGAAGTCGTGCGTCCAGATCTGCGCGTTCCTCGCCATGGGCTTCCCGTAGAGCCCGAGGTCCTCCGGGTCCGCGCTGAAGAGCACCTGGATGAGCTTCTCCGTCGCGTCCTCCCTCACCTCCTCGTCGCGCCCGACGCGCTCCCACCGGTGCGTGCGCCGGAACTCGTTCTTCACGCGGCCGAGATCCCTGCCGACGTCGGGCTTCCCCGCGGCCGGCTGGTAGAGCCAGCCCGCCTGCGGCACGCGGATGCCGCCCGGGCTCTCGCGCCGGTCGACCGCGTCGAGGAGCGGCAGCTGCATCGCGAGCGGCAGCTCGCTCCGCAGCCCGAGGCAGCCCGCGGCGCCCCAGAAGGCGAGGCTTGAGGGACACGGCAGCAGCCGGAGATCGCCCGCGAGGTACGCCTCCCGCACGGGGCGGGGGAGCTGCGCGAAGGGGCGGAACGTGAGCAGGTACCTCGCGCCCCGCATCCGCCGCGGCGACCAGCGCAGCGCGTCGACCCACCCCGGCAGCAGCTCCTCCTCGGGCCAGTCGCGGCCGAGCGGGAGGAACCGGAGGCCCGCCGCGCGGAGGTCGGCGACGGCCTCGGGCCTCTCCCCGCACGCGCCGACGAGGATCTCGCGGAGGATCGCGTGGGCCTCCTCCTCCGGCAGCTCCGCGCGGGGCGAGCGGCGAAAGCTCCTCCAGAAGGCGGCGGCCGGGCCCTGCTCGCTCGACCCGAAGAGCGTCCAGCGCACCCTCCCCTTGTCGTCCTGCGTGCGCGAGAGGGCGACCGGCAGGAGCAGCACGTAGCGCTCGTGGCGGAGCGACGGCGCGCGCTCGGCGAGCTCCCTCGGCCAGCAGGGGTTGCCCTCGAGCTTTTTCCGCGCGAGGCCCTGGGCGGGGCGCCCCTCGGCGAGGTCGCGAAGGGCGTCGAGCACCTGCCGCCCGATGCTCGCGAGGCCCGGGAGCAGCTCCTCCCGCTCCTCGTACTCCGTGACGTGCCAGCCGAAGGGGTCGTCCGCGCGGAAGATGTCGGTGATCTCGCGCGAGTAGGGCTTGCACCCGACCCGCGGCGGCGGCATGAGCTCGGAATAGGCGGGGATCGGGTAGCGGCCGGGGCCCTTGAACCAGCGACGGTCCTCCACGAGCGAGCGCCACCCGGCGGGCCTCATCGCCGCAGTCTATAGAAGGAGGGGGGCGCGGGGGGAGGGCCCCTCCCTCCCGACCCTCCCCGTCGCCTTGCGGGCGCGGCCGGCGTTCCGTGTTCCATCCCCCGGAAGGAGACCGACGATGACGATCCGGCTCGGTGACATCGCCCCCGACTTCACGGCCGAGACGACCGAGGGACCGATCCGCTTCCACGAGTGGAAGGGGACGGGCTGGGCCGTGCTCTTCAGCCACCCGAAGGACTTCACTCCCGTCTGCACCACGGAGCTCGGCCACGTGGCGCGGATCAAGGGGGAGTTCGACAGGCGCGGCTGCAAGGTGATCGGGCTCTCGGTCGACCCTCTCGGCTCGCACCGCGAGTGGTCGAGGGACATCGCCGAGACGCAGGGGATCGCGCCCAACTTCCCGATGATCGCGGACCCCGACCGGAAGGTCGCGGGGCTCTACGACATGATCCACCCGAACGCCTCGGACACGATGACCGTCCGCACCGTGTTCGTGGTCGGCCCGGACCAGAAGGTGAAGCTCACGATCACCTACCCGGCCAGCACGGGCCGCAACTTCGACGAGATCCTGCGGGTGATCGACTCGCTCCAGCTCACCGCGAAGCACGCCGTCGCGACGCCGGTCAACTGGAGGGACGGGGACGACGTGATCGTCGCGCCGGCGCTCTCGGACGACGACGCGAAGGCGAGGTTCCCGAAGGGCTTCCGCAAGCTGAAGCCCTACCTGCGCGTGACGCCGCAGCCGAACCGGTAGGTGCGCCGCTCCAGGCGGCGCGGGGGGCTCCTGCCGCCGCGCAAGGGGCCCCTCCCTCCCGACCCGGCGTCGCGACGCGAACCCGGGTATCATCGGGGCCAAGCGCTCTTGCGGCGCGGGAGGTGTGGATGCACGTGCCCCTGCTCCTTTCCCTCGTCCTCGCGCCGGCGACGCCGAGCTTCGAGGCGCCCGTGCGCATGAAGGCGGGCGACGAATACGTGAAGGTCGAGGCGCCCGGCTTCGCCGCGCCCTGCTGGCACGACGTCGACGGGGACGGCGAGGGCGACCTCGTCGTCGGCCAGTTCAACGACGGCAAGATCAGGGTGTACCGCGGACTCGGCAAGGGGAAGCTCGCGCCGGGCGAGTGGCTCAAGGCAGAGGGCGAGGTCGCGCAGGTGCCGGGCGTCTGGTGATGCACGTCGTCGACTCCACAGTTCGTGGATGTCAACGGCGACGGCAACCTCGACATTCTCTCGGGCTCCTACTCGCGACAGGACCGCGACATGGCGGGCCTCTTCCAGGTGCTCTACGGCACGAAGGAGCGCACGTTCCGGAAGGCCGCGGTCCTCGACGGCAGCGACGGCAAGCCGCTCATCCTGCCGGCGGGCCGCGGGCAGGACGACATGATCGACAGGATCTGCACGCGCCCCTTCGCCTGCGACCTCGACGGCGACGGCAAGCTCGACCTCGTCGTGGGCAACTTCCGCGGCACCTTCGGCCTCTTCAAGGGCGAGGGCGGCGGCAAGTTCGGCCCGACGGCGACGTGGCTCGATGCCAACGGCCAGGCGATGGCGGTCGAGTTCCACGGGGACCCCTTCCTGGTCGACTGGGACAAGGACGGCGATCTCGACCTCCTCAGCGGCTCGGCCCAGGGCGGCGCCTTCCTGTTCGAGAACGTCGGCTCGAAGACCGCGCCGAAGTTCGGCGCCCGCATCACGCTGCTCCCGGCCGCAGGCCACGCCGCCGGCGCGGCCCGGTTCGGCGACGCCCACTGCACGGCGCCGGCGAGCAGCACGCGCGTCTGGGCGGCCGACGTCGACGGCAACGGGAAGCTCGACCTCCTCGTCGGCGACTCGATCACCCTCCAGTTCGCGGCGGCGGGCGTGGACGAGGCGACGGCGCGGGCGAAGGACGCGGAATGGCAGAAGAAGCAGCAGGCGCTGATGGGCTCCTACCCGCAGGACGGCGACGAGGCGGCCCAGCAGAAGTGGCAGGAGGACTACCGGAAGCTCAACACCGAGCGTGAGGCGTTCCTCCTCGAGGAGATGACCGGGTTCGTCTGGCTCCTCAGCCAGAAGTGATCGGGGGGGCGCCGGGGGACCCGTTCAGCTCCCGTACTGCAGCCGCGCGTAGGCGACGTAGGAGACGTCCGGCGGGGGCGCGCCGAGCCGCCGGAGCATCGCCAGCGCCTGCGCGCGGTGGTGGGTGCCGTGGGTCGGGAGCTGCATCACGGACTCCCCTGTCCGGAACGTGAGGGGCGCGCCGGGCGCCGCCTCCACGGTCACCGGCGACAGCAGCCGTTCCGCGTCGCAGCTCTCGAGATAGGCGTCGCGCGCGGCGATGCTCGCCTCGAGCAGCCGGGCGAGCTCGTCGAGGCCCGTCGTGTCCTTCAGCTTGGCGAACGACCCGTCCCCGGAGCCCCTCCAGTTCCCGACCCACCACTCCTCGGCGTCGCGCAGGTGCGTGAGGGTCCGTCGCAGCGTGCCGAGGCCGATCGGGATCGGTTGGTCGAGCCTGTCGTCGCCGAGCGGCCTCGCGGCCGCGATCACGCGTCGCGTGGCCCAGTCGCTGAACCGGAGGTACTCGCGCAGCGTGTCGAGATCGAACCGGGCGGGCGCCTCGACCGCGTCGGCCACGGGGAACCCGCGCTCGCGCCAGAGCCGCTTCCGCTCCTCGGGCCACGGGAGCGTCGGCCGCTCGCCGCGCATGAACAGGTAGTCGATGCCGATGGGCGTCTTCCGCCCGAGCGCGCGGAGCATGGCGATCGCCTGCGCTCGGTGGTGCACGCCGTGGTCCGCGGCGTGGAGGATCGTGTCGCCGAGCGGCAGCGTCCCGTCGCCGCACGTCACGCGCCGGCCACCCGCGTCCGCCGGCAGGTCGCGGAGGAAGGCCGCGCGCGCGGCGGCGGCGGCCTCGAAACGTTCGCGGATCGCGGCGGGCGACGGCCGCCCTCCCGGCGACGGGGCGGCGTCGGCACGCCCCTGCCAGCGGTCGAGCCAGCGGCCCTCGACCTCCACCACGTGCGAGAGCGTCGCGCGGAGCGTGGCGAATCCGGTCCGGAAGAGGTCGAAGGGCCGGTCGAGCTCGGCGTCGCGGAGGAGGGCGGCCTCGTCGAGGAGCTTCCGCGTGGCCCAGTCGTTGTGGACGAACGCCTCGCCGAGCGTCTCCATGGCCCGAGTCTACCGGAGTATGGCGCCCTTGCGCGTATGCTCTCGGGCATGCTGCGGCGGGTCCTGGCGCTCCTTGCGGCCCTCGGTTGCGCGGGCAGCGACACCACGGGGGTGGAGCCGGAGGATCTCCTGGGCACGTGGGAGGCGACGGAGTACAGGCTCTTCGATCTCGCGGATCCCGCCCGGGAGCTCGACCTGATCGCGGCCGGGGGCTCGGCGACCCTGAGGTTTCACGGAGACGGCACGTTCGAGCTCGCGCTCTCGGGAGCGGAGCCCCCGTTGACCACGGGGGAGTGGCAGCTGGAGGGGAGCCATCGGCTGGTCCTCGCGGAGGAAGGCGCGACCGGCGCCACGACGCTGGAGGTCTCGCTCTGGACGACGGTGCTCATCCTCGGCTGCGACGAGTGGGTGTTCGACTTCGGCGAGGGGCCCGTTCCGGCGCAGCTGTCGGCGGTCTTCGCGCGCGACTAGCGACGTGTCCGGGATCCGCCTCGTCGTCCTCACGTCGCTTGCCATGGTGGCGTTCGCGGGGAACTCCCTCCTCTGCCGCGTCGCCCTGACGCACACCCGCATCGACCCCGCGAGCTTCACGGCGATCCGGCTTGCCTCGGGGGCGGCGCTGCTCTCCCTGATCGCCCTGCGGGGACGCCGCGCGCCGCCCGGCACGGGCAGCTGGCCGTCGGCGCTCTCGCTCTTCGCCTATGGGGCGGGATTCTCCTTCGCCTATGTCAGCCTCCCCGCGGCCACGGGAGCGCTCCTGCTCTTCGGCGCCGTGCAGGCGACGATGATCGGGCGCGGCCTCCTCGCGGGCGAGCGCCTCGGCGCCCGGCGGCTCTGCGGCCTGCTGCTGGCGCTCGGCGGGCTCCTCGGCCTGCTCCTGCCCGGCGCCACGGCGCCGCCGCCCGCGGGTGCGCTGCTGATGCT
>JAKLKT010000091.1 GCA_023150495.1 Planctomycetota bacterium | reverse complement strand
GGATCCCACGGGCCCGCGCTCGCCGAGAGTCGCCCATGCGGCGCTGCTCGGCCTGATCGTCGCGGCGTTCCTCGGCCTTAGGCTCTGGAACCTCGCCGCGGTCTGCCTCGACGACGACGAGGTCTTCAGCCTCCTCGCGGCCCGGCAGGACTGGAGCGGCCTCTGGGCCACCGCGGGCCGGGACATCTCGCACCCGCCCCTCTTCTACCTCATGCTCAAGGCGTGGATCCTCGTCGGGGGAGAGTCCCTCCTCTGGCTGCGGCTCCTGCCCGCGCTGATCGCCGCCTCCGCCGTCGTGCCGTTCCTCCTGCTCTGCCGCGAGCGGCGCCTCGGGCCGTTCGTGACGTCGCTCGCGCTCTTCCTGTGGGCCGCGAACGGGCTCCTGATCTACTACGCCCAGCACCTGCGCGACTTCATCCTGCTGCAGGCGCTCTCGGTCTGGTCCCTCTGGTTCCTCGCGCGCTGGGCGGGGCGCCCGGAGGCGAGCCGGCGCGACCTCCTCGGCCTCCTCGTCGCGAACCTGCTCGCCGTCTACGCGCACTACTGGGGATGGATCCTCGTCGGCACGGAGTTCCTCGTGCTGCTCGCCGTCGCGCGGCGCCGGTGCCTCCCGTTCGTGCTCACGTCGCTCCTGCTCCTCGTCTGCTACGCGCCGTGGGCCTACACCGTGGCGCAGGCGATCCGGGCGAAGGGCACTGCGACCGGCCAGATCGAGTGGATCGGGAAGCCCGCGCTCAAGGACCTCGTCTGGTTCGCCGGGGAGATGAACGGCACGCTGGAGTTCCCGCGGAGCACCCTCGTCGGGATCGCGCTGTTCGGCGCGCCCGTCCTCCTCTGGTGCGTCGCGGCCGCCCGCGGGCGGCAGGAAGGGTGCCCCGCGCGCCGGGAGCACCTCGTGCCGCTGCTGCTCCTCGCCTCGGTCCCGGTGGTCGTCACCTTCGTCGCGAGCCACGTTCTCCCCCAGTCGCTGTGGGCGACGCGCCAGCTCCTCTTCTCGATCGTGCCCTACCACCTGATCGTCGCGATCGGCACGGGGCGCCTCCGGCGCCCGGCGGCGCGCGCGGCCCTCGCGCTCGCGCTCTGCGCGTGGTCGGCGTACGCGGCGGTCGTGGCGATCCGCACCGAGTGCGTCAAGGTGCCCTACGACAGGCTCTTCGCGACGCTCGTCGCGCGGGACGCCGCGGAAGGGGGCGGAGGCGACGTGGTCGTCTATGCCGACGAGGGGTTCTTCCGGCACGTGGCGAAGCTCCACCTGACCGAGCGGTGGGGGGCGCGCTGCCGGCACGTCCTCGTCGAGCGGTTCGAGGACGTGCAGGGCGACCGCTTCTGGGTGCTCTACCGCAGGACCGGCTGGAAGAAGGACCCGCCGCCGCAGGCCACGCTCGAGAGGATGGGCTACCGGTGCGGCGAGGAGTCGGCCGTCGAGGCCGGCACGCGCGTGATCGTCTTCCCGGCGTGGCGATGAGGGGGGGCGCGGGGGGGAGGATTCCCGCCCCGCGGTTGCCCTTGGCGTTATCCTTGATGCCCTCCCCCCATGCCGAGGTTCGAGCGCGTCCTCGTCCCCGTCGACTTCTCGGAGCTCTCCGACACCGTCCTCCGCTACGGGGTGGATCTCACGAAGGAAGGCGGCGTGACGATCGTGCTCCACGTCCTGGAGCCGCTGCCCCTCCACTTCGAGACCGCGTTCGGCGCCTTCGTGAACACGGAGGGCCTCATGCGGATCCGCGAGAACGCGCTCCGCCTGCTCGAGGAGACGAAGCAGCGGTACCCGGGGAGGAACTTCGTCACCGAGCTGCGGGAGGGGAAGGCGGCGCCGCTCATCCTCGACGCCGCGCAGCGGCACCAGGCGCAGCTGATCGTCATGGGCACGCACGGCCGCGGGGGCCTCGAGCACCTCTTCCTCGGCAGCGTGGCGGCGCGGGTCGTCCGGAACGCCTCCTGCCCGGTCCTCACCGTGCGGAGCCCGGATCCGAAGGCGGCGTAGAGCCCGCCCGGCGAGCCCGTTCCGGGCCCCCGGACCCCCTCCGCTTCGCCCCTTGAAGAAGAAAGTAGGATCTATCGAAGCCCCTATGACCACGAAACAGCTTGAACACCGCGACCGCGTCGTCATCCGGTTCGCCGGGGACAGCGGCGACGGCATGCAGATCACCGGCTCGCAGTTCACGAACACCGCGGCGCTCCTCGGCAACGACCTCGCGACCTTCCCGGACTATCCGGCGGAGATCCGGGCGCCTGCGGGCACGCTCCCCGGCGTCTCGGGCTTCCAGGTCCACTTCGCGTCGGACGACATCTTCACGCCCGGCGACGCCCCGGACGTTCTCATCGCGATGAACCCCGCGGCGCTGAAGGTCAACCTGAAGGACCTGCCGAAGAACGGGATCCTCATCCTCGACACGGACGAGTTCAACAAGCGGAACCTGAAGATGGCCGGGTACGACAGGAGCCCGGTCGAGGACGGCTCGCTCGCCGGCTACCGCCTCTTCGCGGTGCCGCTCACGAGCCGCACGGAGACCGCGCTCGCCGCCTTCGACAACCTCACGGTCAAGGAGAAGCGCCGCTGCAAGAACTTCTACGCGCTCGGGATGGCCTACTGGCTCTTCAGCCGCACCATGGACAGCACGATCGAGTCGCTGAAGCAGCGGTTCGCGAAGAAGCCCCAGTACGCCGAGGCGAACACGGTCGCGATGAAGGCGGGGTACGCCTACTGCGAGGCGAGCGAGGAGTTCCAGGTCCGCTACGAGGTGCCGCCGGCGCCGACGAAGCCCGGGACCTACCGGAACATCATGGGCAACGAGGCGCTCGCGATCGGGCTCGTGGCCGCCGCGGCGCGCGCGGGGGTGCCGCTCTTCTACGGCTCCTACCCGATCACGCCCGCGAGCGACATCCTCCAGCACCTCGCCGGCTACAAGAACTTCGACGTGACCACGTTCCAGGCCGAGGACGAGATCGCGGCGATCGGCTCCGCGATCGGCGCCTCGTTCGGCGGGGCGATCGGCGTGACGGGGAGCAGCGGGCCCGGGATCGCGCTCAAGGGCGAGGCCATCGGCCTCGCGGTGATGGTCGAGCTGCCGCTCGTCATCGTGAACGTCCAGCGCGCGGGGCCGAGCACGGGGATGCCGACGAAGACCGAGCAGGCCGACCTCCTCCAGGCCGTCGTCGGCCGGAACGGGGAGTGTCCCGTGGTCGTCCTCGCGGCCAGCACCCCCGCGAACTGCTTCCAGATGGCCTTCGAGTCGGTGCGGATCGCGACCAAGTACATGGTGCCCGTGATCCTGCTCTCCGACGGCTACCTCGCCAACGGGAGCGAGCCGTGGCGGCTCCCCGACGGCGTCGACGACCTCCCGGAAGTCCGGATCTCGTTCCACACCGACCCGAAGGACTTCAAGCCCTACCGGCGCGACGCGGCGACGCTCGCGCGCGCGTGGGTGAAGCCCGGCACGCCGGGCCTCGAGCACCGGATCGGCGGCCTCGAGAAGCAGGACCAGACCGGCAACGTCTCCTACGACGCGGCGAACCACCAGAAGATGGTGCAGCTGCGGCAGGAGAAGGTGCAGCGCGTCGTCGCCGACGTGCCCGACCTGAAGGTCTTCGGCCCCGACCGCGGCAAGCTCCTCGTCATCGGGTGGGGGAGCACGTTCGGCGCGATCCACTCCGCCGTGCGGCTCGCGCAGGCGGACGGGCTGAAGGTCGCGCAGGCGCACCTGCACCACCTGAACCCCTTCCCCGCGAACCTCGGGGAGCTCCTCACCCGCTACGACCGCGTCCTCTGCCCCGAGATGAACACCGGCCAGCTGAGGATGCTCCTGCGCGCCCGCTACCTCGTCGACGTGCAGGGCCTCAACAAGATCGAGGGACAGCCCTTCCGCGTCCGGGAGGTGCTGACGCGCATCCAGGAGATG
This sequence comes from Planctomycetota bacterium, assembly GCA_023150495.1. Classification (GTDB taxonomy): domain Bacteria; phylum Planctomycetota; class PLA2; order PLA2; family PLA2; genus PLA2. Next base: position 5,135 of record JAKLKT010000091.1, on the reverse strand, counting down.
GCCCGATGAGCCAGCAGGCGCCCGTCCTCGACAAGAAGCACTTCGAGAGCGACCAGCAGGTCCGCTGGTGCCCGGGCTGCGGCGACTACGCGATCCTCGCGTCGATGCTCAAGGTCTTCGCCGAGATGGGGGTCGACCGCGAGAAGATCGCGGTCGTCTCGGGCATCGGCTGCGCCGCCCGCTTCCCGTACTACGTCAACACCTACGGCTTCCACACGATCCACGGCCGCGCGCCCGCGATCGCGACGGGGCTCAAGGTGGCGCGGCCCGACCTCCACGTCTGGGTGGTCGGCGGCGACGGCGACATCCTCTCGATCGGCGGCAACCACTTCATCCACGCGCTCCGCCGCAACGTGACCCTGAAGATCCTCTGCTTCGACAACCGGATCTACGGCCTCACGAAGGGGCAGACGTCGCCCACGTCCGAGTACGGCAAGGTCACGAAGACGACGCCGCTCGGCTCGCTGGACAGGCCCGTCAACCCGATCTCGCTCGCGCTCGCGTCCGAGGCGACGTTCGTGGCCCGCACGGCGGACACGTGGGGCAACCACTTCCGCGAGGTGATGCTCGCGGCGGCCGCGCACGAGGGCTCCGCCTTCGTCCAGATCCTCCAGAACTGCGTCGTCTTCAACGAGGACTCGTGGGAGCCGGTCGTCGGTCGCGACCAGCGCGAGGAGAACGCCCTCTTCCTCGAGCACGGCAAGCCGCTCCGGTTCGGCCGCAACAGGGAGAAGGGGATCCGCATCCGCGGCTCCGACCCCGAGGTCGTGACCGTCGGCGAGGGCGGCGTCACCGAGGCCGACCTCGCCGTCCACGACGAGAAGGACGAGTCGCTCGCCTACCTCCTCTCGCGCCTCGATCTCCCGCGCTTCCCGGCGCCGGTCGGGATCTTCCACCGCGTGACGGGGCTCGTGCCGCTCGAGAAGGGCATCGCCCGCCAGCGCGAGGAGGCGACGAGGAAGAAGGGCAAGGGCGACGTGAGGAAGCTCATCCACTCCGGGGAGCTCTGGACGGTCAAGGGATAGGGGGGGCGCGGGGGGGACGCGTGGGCATCGAGGATCTCGAGGAGGAGCGCCGCTACGGGGAGGCCGCCGAGGCCCGCGGGAAGGCGCGCGTCTTCGAGACCCCCGTCCGCGCGCTCCATATGCCGCCCGCGGTCGTGGTGAGGACGGGGACGCCGGTCGCCGCCGCGGTGGAGCGGATGGTCGCGGCGGGGCAGGGATGCGTCCTCGTCGCCGGCAAGGACGGCCGCGTCGCGGGGATCTTCACCGAGCGCGACCTCCTCGTGCGCGTCGTCGCGAAGGGGCTCGACCCCGCGCGGACGGAGATCGGGACGGTCATGTCGGAAGGTCCCGAGTGCCTGACGCTCGACGACACGCTCGGGTACGCCCTCCACAAGATGACCGTGGGGAGCTACCGGAGCGTGCCGGTCGTGGACGACGACGGGAGGCCCATGGGCGTCCTCACCCAGCAGGAGGGGGTGAAGGCGCTCGCGGCGCTCTTCCCGGTCGCGGTCTTCAACCAGCCGCCCCGCTCCTTCGAGCAGAAGCCGCCGCGGAACCAGTACGGCGGATAGGGGAGGCACGGCCCTCGCCGCGCCCCCCCTCGGCGACGCCTACTCCACGGCGAGCAGGTAGGTCACCTCCACCTCGAAGCCGAACGTCGTGCTCCCGCCGTGGATGCGGACGACGTGCTCGCCCCTGCTCAGGGGAGCGAGCATGATCCAGAAGCCGTCCGCCACCGCGGGCTCGCGCGGCGCGTCGAGGCCCAGGACGCCGTCCTCGGGCGCGGGCAGCGTGAACGCGGGGGACTCCGCGCGGTAGCTGCCGGGGTCCTCGATCGCAGTGCCGTCGACCTCGACCTCGAGGATGTCGAACTCGTCCGCGAGCGCGTTCGCGAGCGCCCGCACCGCGTCCTCGTCCGACCCGTCCTCGGGCGCCCAGGCGACCACGTTGACGATCGGGAAGAAGAGAGCCGTGCCCGTCGGGATCGTGCACTCGCGAACGACGCCCGTCTCGCCGAACGTCCCGGCGAGGAAGAAGACCTTCCCCGACTGCCCCTCGTGGCAGGACTCGCCCGTCTGGTCGAGCAGCGGATTCGAGTCCGCTGGGATCGATGCCGCCCACTCCCACCACGCCGCACCCCACTCCCCGTAGGTCTTCCCGTGCGGGCTCGACTGCGGCGGGAGCACGCCCGGGTTCTTGTTCTTCCTGGCGCTGGCCGCGGTGACCAGGACGCCGAGAAGGACCGCGCACACGAACGAACGACGAATCATGTCGAACACCTCCTTGCCCCCGCAACTGCGCTCCCGCGATCGCCGGGACAGGAGAGGCCTCGTGCGGAAGCGCGCGCCGGCGGGCCCCTGCCCCGGGGGAGGAGCGCCCCGCGGCCCCCGGAGCCCCCTCTCATCGCGCTAACTTCCGGGCCCCCCGAATGCCGAAACGGGGTGCATGAGACGGCAGGCCCTCGACAACCTCCGTGCCGCCATCGAGGCGAACACCGAGCGGCGCACCCTCGACCAGCTGAAGGCGCAGGGCAAGCGCTCCGTGCGCGTGGTCTCGGGCGAGAAGGTGATGCAGATCATCACCGCGATCGTGAACGACGTCGTGGACCGCGAGGTCGGCGACGCGACCGAGCGCGACCGCGACCGGATCGTCACCGAGACGAAGTCGCAGTTCGACCGGGTCCTGAAGATCCAGGCGGACCAGGAGGCGCTGCTCCAGGAGCAGAAGGACCTCGTCGGCCAGTACCGCGACAAGCTCGAGGCGTCGCAGGCCGAGGTCGAGCGCGTGCGGAAGCAGATCGAGGACCTGCGCGCGGAGGAGGGCGAGCGCGAGGCGCACCTCATCGCGGAGCACCAGGAGCTCCTCCGCGAGCTCAACGAGCGGTACACGGCCGCCGCGGGCCGCGCGAAGGCGCTCGAGACGGAGAAGGCGCGCCTCTCGGAGATGCTCGAGGAGGAGAAGCGCCGCGCCGGCGAGCGCGAGCAGCGGCTCCGGGAGGAGCACGACGCGCACGCCGAGACGCTCCGGAAGGAGCAGGCGGAGCTCGTCGCGCGTCTCCAGGCGGAGAAGGGCGCGGTCGCGGGGCGGCAGGAGCAGGCGCTCGCGGCCGCGAACGCGAAGCTCCACGAGATCGAGGAGCGCGCCGCGGGCGACCGCGACGCGCGCGTCCGCGCGGAGCAGAAGGCGGAGACGGCGGAGCGCGACGCGAGGCAGGCGGTCACCGCGGCGAAGGATGCGGAGGCCCGGCGCGCGGAGGCGGACCGGGTCACGCGCGACCTCGCGGCGAAGATCGAGACGCAGCGCGTCGCCCTCGAGGCGCGCGAGCGCGAGGTCCTTCGCCTCACCGAGGACCTCGCGGCGGCGCGCGCGGCGGCCGGCAAGGCCGACGACGTGAAGAAGCTCGAGGAGCAGCTCTCGGCGATGCACCAGTTCCTGCGCGTCCTCGACGAGCGGAGCTCGGGCGCCAACGAGGCGACGGTGCAGGCGCTCGTCAACCAGCTCTCGCAGAAGCAGGCCCTCGACACGAACGCGCTCGAGGCGAAGTTCAACCAGACGCTCGACGCCTCGCTCGAGAAGTTCACGAAGACGGTGGAGGCGGCGACCGCCAAGCCCATCGACATCGTGGTCGAGGCGACGGACGTGCTCGTCGACAAGATCTTCGACACCCCCGCGGACCAGATGTCGACGAACCTCGATTCGCTCGAGGTGGACCAGAAGAAGAGCAAGCGGGGGATCGGGGGCAGCCTTGCCGCCCTGCGCGCGATGCGCGGCGGGAAGGGGAAGGGGTCCGGGGAAGGGGAGCAGAAGGGGGGCTAACCCCCTAGGTGCCCCGGAGCGTCTCAAGGCGGTCCGGGGCGATGGGAAACAGTCAATTTCGCGGCCCGCAGGGGCCGATAGGAGTGCGAACAATCGGGTTGCCCGGCGAGGGCCCCGGGGAGGCGAGAACAGCGATGTCCGGCGAATCCAGCACCATCCGGTTCAAGCAGGCCGACGGCTCGGCCCAGGCGCAGCAGACGGGCGCTCCGGCGACGAAGGCGCAGCCGAAGGGCGAGGTCGCCCTCGGCAAGGGCCTCGACGTCGGCACGGCGAACCTCCTTTCCGCCGCCCAGGACGAGTCGGGCGAGATCATCGTGAAGCGCGAGCGCAACGCGTTCCTCGAGATCCCGGCCGAGTTCGCGAGCAACAAGGACATGCTCACGCGGCTCAACGTGCCGTACGTGACCTTCCAGAACCGCATGTACGTGCTCGGCGACGCCTCCTTCAACCTCGCCAACATGTTCGGCAAGGAGGTCCGCCGCCCGATGCAGGACGGCTTCCTCTCGGCGAACGAGCAGGACGCCATCCCGATGATGCGCTTCATCATCGAGCGGCTCCTCGGCCAGCCCGCGGCGCCCGGCGAGCCCTGCTACTTCTGCATCCCCGCCCCCTCGATCGACAAGGACAACGACACCGTCTACCACGAGGGCATCGTGAGCGGGATCGTGAAGAAGATCGGGTACACCCCGCGCGCCATGAACGAGGCGCACGCGATCGTCTACAGCGAGCTCGCCGACCACGACTTCACGGGCATCGGCGTCTCGTGCGGCGGCGGCATGTTCAACGTCTGCGTCGCGTACAAGACGATCCCGGCGGTGAAGTTCTCGGTGGCCCGCGGCGGCGACTGGATCGACAGCCACGTCGCGAAGGTCATGGGCATCCCGCGCACGCGCGCGACGGCCATCAAGGAGGGCGACGTCAACCTCACCTCCCCGCGCACGCGCGAGGAGGAGGCGGTGGTCCTCTACTACCGGAACCTCATCTCCTACGTGCTGCAGAACCTGAAGCAGCGCTTCCAGCTCGCGAGGGACGTCCCGCAGTTCGAGGACCCGGTCGAGGTCGTCGTCGCGGGCGGCACGAGCCTCGTCGGCGGCTTCGTCGAGGTCTTCGCGGAGGAGCTCGAGAAGGTCGAGTTCCCGCTGAAGATCGCGGGCGTCCGCCGCGCCGAGGACGCGATGAGCTCCGTGGTCCGCGGCTGCTTGATCGCCGCCGCGCTCGCCGACAACTAGCTCCACCCGCGGGGCCAGAGGCTCCGCGATCCGTAATCTCCTTGGGGGAGGCCTCGTGGCCTCCCCCTCTTCGTTCGCGGGGGCG
>JAKLKT010000090.1 GCA_023150495.1 Planctomycetota bacterium | reverse complement strand
ACCAGGAGGGCGGCGATCGGCGCTGCCAGCGCGCGACCCACACGTAGAGGACGCCCGAGAGCCCGAACGCGGCGACGGCGGCCTGAAGCGCGAGCGGGAGCGACGACCGGTCGGCGAGCCAGCCGACGGCCGGCGGCGCCGTCGCGTTGCCGAGCACGTGGATGCCGCAGAGGTAGACCGCCTGGAGCGTCGCCGAGAACTGCGGGGGGCCCATCTCGTCGACGACCGCCGCCGAGGGCCCGTGGTAGACCGCGAGGAAGAACGCGGTCAGGGCGGAGAGCGCCATGAAAAGGACGTTGGAGGAGACGACGAGGGAGATCGCGCCCGCGGGGATCGCGAGGAGGAGCGACACGCCGATCGCCAGCGCGTGGCCGCCGCGCGCCCGGCGGTTGAGCGTGTCCCCCGCGTGCCCCCCCGCGACGACGCCCGCGACGGTCACGAACCCGACGAAGGCGATGAACCCGCTCGTGAGCCCCTCCGACATGAGGCGTGCGCGGGTCATCAGCTCGGCGCCCCAGAAGATGAGCGCGCTCGCGCCGAACGTGACGAGGATGCCGGCGAGAAGCCCCGCCACGTAGGGAGGCGAGAGGAGATAGGAGCGCGCGGGCAACGCGTGCGGTCGCGGCAGGCGCTCGGGCGCCGCGACGAACGCCGAGGCGATCGCGAGGAGCACCGACGGCCCGCCCGCGATCCAGAAGACGCCGCGCCAACCGAGGATCGGCGCGAGCTTCACGCCGAGGACGAGCCCCGCGGCGCCCCCGAGCGCCATGCCGACGTTGTAGATCGAGAGCGCGCGGCCCCGCCTCTCCGGCGGAGCGGCCGCGCAGAGGAGCGCGTTGGCGCTCGGGCCGTACGCGCCCTCGCCGACCCCGACGAGCGCGCGGAAGACGAGCAGCATCGCGTAGGACGTGGAGACCGCGGAGCCGATCGTCGAGATCGACCAGACGAGGACGCCCGCGAAGATCACCTTCCGCGGGCCGACGCGGTCCGCGATCGGCCCGGAGACGACGGAGGCGACCGCGAACACGACGAGGTTCACGAACGCGAGCATCCCGAGCTCGAACTTCGACAGGGAGAACGTCGCGCCGATGGCGGTCGTCATGCCGTAGACGACCTGCCGGTCGAGGTAGTTGAAGAAGTTGACGAGCGTGAGCAGCGGCAGCGGGGGCACGCCGAGCGCGCGCTTCATCGGGGGACCGGCGGGGGCGAGGTTCACGTGGATCCCGGACAAGAAGGATTAGCGGGCCCGGCCCGCCGCGTCGATGGGGAACCGGGCGCGATCCGGGGGGGCGCGGGGGGCCCGCGAAAGGGCGCGGGCCGCCCGGAGGCGGCCCGCTCTGCGGAAGGGGGTAGTCGGGCGCTACTGAAGCACGAGCACGTAGCCGCCGGCGCCGTCCGTCACGGTCCTCCCGACGACGGCACCTGTCGCGTCCACCGCCTCCACGGCCACTCCCGCGACCGTGGTCGCGCCGTCCGGCGCATAGACCGTCCCCCGCACGACGCTCTTCCCCGTCGTCGCGAGGACGAAGGTCACGTCCGCGGTGACCGGGCCGGGCAGCGTCACGACGATGCCCTCGACCGGCGCGAGGGCCACGTCCTCGAAGGGGCCGTTCTCGGCCGTGAGCGCGAGCGTGTGCGTCCCCGACGGCGCGAGGAAGGAGTAGAGGCCGGAGCCGTCGGTCGTGTCCGCGGCCCCCCTCGCGCCGGGGATCTCGACGCGGATGTTCTCGGTCGGCGTCCCCGACGGATCGCGCACCGTGCCCTGCAGCAGCGCGCCGCGCACGAGGGTCACGTCGACGGTCGTCGTGCCGGAGATCCGGACGGTCCGCGACTCCGGCAGCTGCAGGTTGTCCGGTCTCGGCGTGATCCGCATCTCGTAGGTGCCCGCGAAGAGGGCGATCGAGTAGCGGCCGAGCCCGTCCGTCCTGTCGTCGTCCGGCGCGATCGCGCCGTTCGCCGGGATGAGCTCGACCCTCACGTCGGCCTCCGGCGTGGCCCCGTCGTCGCGGACGATCGTGCCGGAGAGGACGACGCCGCGCAGGAGCGTGAAGTTCTCCGTCTGCGCGTTCGGCCCGACGATCCTCCTCACGAACCGCTGCGCCGGGAACCCCGCGTCGGCGGGCGGGCGCACCGCGAACGTGACGGACTCGGGCGGGAGCGGGCCGATCTCGTACGCCCCGGTCCCGGCGTCGGTCGTGACGCCGTCGGGCGCGAAGTAGACGCTGCTCGCCCCGAGCTCCACGTCGATGTCGGTCTCCTCGAGGAGCGGCAGCGCGAGGTCGTCGAAGACCGTCCCGGACACGAGTACGCCGCGCCGGAGCGTGAAGTCGCGCACGAGCGCGCCGGCGACGACGATGCCCGGGAAGCGCTGCCTCAGGTGCGTGTCCTCGGCGGGGCCCGCCGGGGTGACGACGGCCTCGTACGTGTCGGGCTGGAGCGTCGCCGCGTAGGCGCCTCCCGCGTCGCAGAAGACGGTGACGCGGGCGCCGGTGCGCGAGCCCCGGAACTGCACGCGTGCGTCGGCGATGCCCGCGCCGAGCGAGTCGAAGACGTGCCCGCCCACCTGGTGCGGCGCCGGGAACGCGAAGTCCCTGGTCACGGGCCCGGGCGCAGTGACGGCCACGCCGGGCACGGTGAGCGTGCCGAGCGCCTGGTCGGCCTCGACGAGCGCGACCCACGTGCCCGCGGAGACCGTGACGCCGTAGCTGCCCGCCGCGTCCGTCGAGTCGGAGTCGACGCCGGGCGTCGTCGCGGTGAGGTGGTACGAGACCCGCGCGTCGGCGATCGGCGCGCCGTTGCCGTCGGTCACCTGACCCGTGACGTCTACGCCGCCGGCGAAGGTGAAGTCCCTCCGCACCGACGGCGAGACGGGCACTCCGTTGACGATGCCGTCCGCGAAGCCCGTGCCTTGCGGGGCCTCGAAGGCGAGGCTCACGGTCGTTCCGCCGCCGCCGCCGCCGCACGCAGCGAGGAAGATGCCTGCCGCGGCGAGGATCGGGATGATGCGTCTGAGCACGTTCATTCGGTTCTCCTCCAGTTCTCGCGGGAAGGAGGGGGCTCCGGGGGCCGGGGTACGCGGCCGCGAGGCGCGTGTCCCGCGGTGCGCCGGATCCGCCTCGAAGCGGGACGGATCCCCTCGGCCGCGGCGCTACAATCCGCTTCCTAACCCGTTGAGCACCCGATCCCCGATCCAGGCCCGCGTGCAGGGGGCCGCCGTGCGCGGGATGCGCGCGACCGTCCTCGGGATCCTCGCGAGCGTCGTCCTCGCGGCCATCAAGGTGATCGCGGGCCTCCTCGGCCACTCCTACGCGCTCATCGCGGACGGGTTCGAGTCGGTGCTCGACATCCTCTCCGCGCTCGCCGTCTGGGGGAGCCTGCGGATCGCCTCGCGGCCGCCGACCGAGCGCTTCCCGTACGGGTTCGGGAAGGCGGAGCCCTTGGCCGCGGTCGCGATCGCGGCCGTCCTCCTCATCGCGGCCCTCGCGCTCGCGGTCCAGAGCGTGCGCGAGATCCTCACCCCCCATCACTCGCCGGCGGCCTTCACGCTCCTCGTGCTCGTCGTCGTCGTGGTCGTGAAGGAGGCGATGTTCCGCGCGCTTGCCCGCACCGGCGACGCGATCGGGAGCACCGCCGTCCGCGCCGACGCGTGGCACCACCGCTCCGACGCGCTGACGTCGCTCGCCGCCTTCGCCGGGATCTCGGTGGCGCTCCTCGGCGGGCCGGGCTACGAGAGCGCGGACGACTGGGCGGCGCTGCTCGCCTGCGCGCTCATCGCGTGGAACGGCGTGCGCCTCTTCCGCGCCGCGTGGGCGGAGCTCCTGGACGTCGCGCCGGATCCCGAGGTCGTCGAGGCCGTGCGGCGGCGGGCGGCATCCGTGGAGGGCGTCCGCGAGATCGAGAAGTGCCACCTCCGGAAGAGCGGCCTCGGCCTCTTCTGCGACATCCACGTGGTGGTCGACGGGGGGATCCCGGTCCGCGAGGGCCACCGCATCGCGCACCTCGTGAAGGATGCGCTGCTCGAGGGGATCCCGGGCCTCCTCGACGTCGCGGTCCACATCGAGCCGGACGAAGGGGCGTCGTGACCCCTCCCCCCGGCCCCCTCCCGTCCATGGCGCGGGCGGCCGCGAATCGCCGCGGCTAGAATCCGCGACGGAGGACACCCGATGGCCGGAAAGCCCGCTTCCGTGAAGGAGTACCTCGCGAGCCTGCCCGAGAGCCGTCGGAAGGGCGTCATGAAAGTGCGCGCCGCCGTCAACAAGGGGCTCCCGAAGGGGTACGAAGAGGGCGTCCAGTACGGGATGATCGGCTGGCACGTCCCCCACTCGCTCTTCCCCGACGGGTACCACTGCGACCCGAAGCAGCCGCTCCCGTTCGCGTGCCTCGCGAGCCAGAAGAACCACATTTCGCTCTACCTCATGTGCATCTACGGCGACGAGGGGCTCCGGAAGTGGTTCGAGGAGGAGTGGCGAAAGACCGGGAAGAAGCTCGACATGGGGAAGTCGTGCATCCGGTTCAGGAGCGCGGAGGACGTCCCGCTCGACCTCGTGACGGAGGCGGTCGCGCGGGTGCCCGTGAAGAAGTTCCTCGCGCACTACGCGGCCGCGCTCGCCAAGGGCGGCAAGCGGACGAGGAGCTGATCAGACGCCGACGGCGACGGGGGCCGCGGGGATCTCGCCGAAGAGGAGCGGCGGCAGCAGCTCGCCGAGGCGGCGGGGAACGAAGGTCTCGGACGAAGCCGCGATCTCCGCGGCGGTCCACCACCGGTGGCCGAGGATGAGGCCCGCCTCGACGGAGTCGCGGCCGCTGCCGTCGATCTCCGCCGCCGCGACGCGCGCGAGGAAGTAGCGCTCGTCGGCCGCGTACCACCTGCCGAACATCTCCATGACGTGCTCGCGTCGCCGGACGCAGGGGCCGAGCGCGACGCCCGTGATCCCCGTCTCCTCCGCGAGCTCGCGGAGCGCCGCCTCCTCGAACGTCTCGTCGGCCTTCACGGCGCCGCCGGGCAGGCACCAGAGCCGGGTGCGTTCGCGGTTCGGCACGATGCCGTCGAGCAGCAGGAGCCGGTCGTGGCGGTCCACGACGAGGACGCGGGAGGCGGGGCGCGGCTCGGGAGTCAAGCTGCCCGATCCTACACGAGCCGCCGGAGGAGCTCGCCTGCCGGCGCGACTCGGATCCCCTCGGGCGACACGTAGTCCTTGCGCCCGGTGGCGCTCACCTGCCACGCGTCGGCCGACGGGAACTTCGCCTTGAGGTACCGGAGGGCGGGCTCCACCGGGCCGTCCGCCCACTTCGCCTCCACGAGGAGGATCGGCCGGCGGCCATCGACGGCGACGAAGTCGACCTCGCGCCGGTCGGTGTCCCTGAAGTAGCGGAGTTCGAGGTCGTCCCCGGCAGCGTCCTGCCGGAAGTGGACCCACTTGAGCAGGTGCGACGCGACGAGGTTCTCGAACCGGGCAGCCTCGTCGGGCACGAGCGACCAGTCGAACTGGTAGTGCTTGCTCGCCTTCTTCACCGCCCGGATCCGGGGCCCGCCGAGCGGCGCGAGACGGAACACTGCGTAGAGGCGCTCGAGGATGCCGATCCAGCTCGCCGCGGCCTTGTGGCTGACGGCCAGATCTTCACGCAGCGAGTTGATCGACAGCGGGGAGCCGACGAGAGCCGGGAGACGCATCGCGAGCATCTCGAGCGCCGTGAGGTCCTCCACGCGCTCGAGGTCGGCGACGTCCTCGCGGACGAGACGCGTTCGGTACTCCCGCGACCAACGCCGCGCCTCGACCTCCGACCCGCCGAAGAACGGCTCCGGGAAGCCGCCGAGCTTGAGCAGTTGCCGGAGGTCGGCCTCGGACGAGGCGCCCACCTCGCCGAAGGAGAGCGGGTGCAGCCGCAGCAGGTGATACCGGCCCTGGAGGGAGTCGCCGCCGTGCCGGTAGAGGTCGAGGCGAGCGCTCCCCGTAACGAGGATGCGCTGCCCGCGCGCGCGCGCGTCGTAGAGGCCCTTCAGGAACCCGCGCCAGCGCCTGTACTTGTGGATCTCGTCGAAGACCCACAGCTTCGCGGCCGGAAGCTCACCCCGGAGGATGCGCTCCCGGTGCTCCGTGACGTCCCAGTTCAGGTAGCCCGCCTCGGCACCGGGAAGGCCCCGGGCGAGGGTCGTCTTGCCGACTTGGCGCGGCCCGGCGACGAAGACCATCTTCCGCGCGAGGTCGCGCTCGACCTGGTCCGCGAGGTAGCGGGTGAGCGGCGCCACGATGGCAGCCTAGCACGATTTTTGACCTGTGGTCAAAAAATCGTGTTGTGTTTTTCGACTGGAGGAGAAAACGTCCGTATCACTCAGGCCCCGCCGCGGAAGCGCTCGACGATCGGGAACCGGCGGCCGCCCCACCCGAACGCCTTCGCCGTCACCTTGAGCACCGGCGCCGCCTGCTGCCGCTTGAACTCCATCGCCGAGACCGTCCGGAGCACGCGCCTCACCACCTCGGGGTCGAAGCCGCGCGCGACGATCTCGTCCGGCCGCAGCCGCTCCTCCACGTGCGCGTGGAGGATCGCGTCGAGCACGTCGTAGGGCGGCAGGGTGTCCTGGTCCGTCTGGTCCCTTCGAAGCTCCGCCGACGGCGCGCGCGTGAGCACGCGCTCGGGGATCGCCGGGTACCGCCGCGCGAGCTCGTACACCTGCCGCTTGTAGAGGTCCGAGATCGGCGCGAGCGCGCCCACCATGTCCCCGTACATGGTGCAGTACCCCATCGCGAACTCGCTCTTGTTCGAGGGCACGAGCACGAGCGCCCCCCACTTGTTCGCGAGCGACATGAGGATCGTGCCGCGCAGCCGCGCCTGGAGGTTCTCCTCGGTCACGTCCTCCGGCCGGCCCCCGAAGCCCCCCCGCATCTCCTCGCGGAGCAGGTCGTACGCGCGCGTGATCGGCACGGTCAGGAACCGGATCCCGGTGCGCCGGGCCAGCTCCTGCGCGTCGGTCAGGCTGTAGGGCGCGTTGAAGGGCCCGGGCATGCCGACGCCCGTCACGTTCGCGGGGCCGAGCGCCTCCGCGGCGAGGCACGCGACGAGCGACGAGTCCACGCCGCCGCTCATCCCGAGGATCGCCTTCTCGAACCCCGTCTTCCGGAGGTAGTCGCGGATCCCGAGGACGAGCGCGTCCTTCACGTCGTCCGCGGGGCCCGCGCCGCCGTCCACGACGGTCTCCTCCGCGAACCCCTTCGCGTGCGCGGTGAGCGCGCCCTTCGCGTCGATCACGAACGAGTTGCCGTCGAAGATCAGCTGGTCGTTCGCGCCGACGAGGTTGCAGAACGCGAACGGCACCTTGTGCCGCGCCGCGTGCTCCGCGACGAGCGTCCGGCGCCGCGCCGGCTTGCCCTGCTCGTAGGGCGACGCGGAGAGATTCACGATCACGTTCGCGCCGGCGCGCGCGAGGTCCGCCACGGGGTCCTCCTCGTAGAGATCGCCCGTCCACATGTCCTCGCAGATCGTGACGCCGACGCGCTTCCCCGCGATCGTCGCGGGCGGTCGCATGGCGCCCGGCCGGAAGTAGCGCCGCTCGTCGAACACGTCGTAGGTGGGCAGGAGCCGCTTCTCCGCGGCGATCTCGCTCTTCCCGCCTCGCACGAGGACCGCGACGTTCAGGAGCGGCTTGCCCGGGCCCTTCGCGCGCATCACCGTGCCGAGAAGCAGGGGGGGTCCGGGGGCGCGGGCGATCTCGCCGAGCGCCCGCTCGCAGGCGTCGAGGAACGACGGCTCGAGGAGGAGGTCGCGCGGCATGTAGCCGCAGATCGCGAGCTCGGGGAGGAGGACGAGGTCGGCGTCGACCCCGCGCGACGCGGCGAGGATCCTCGCGACGTTGCCCGCGAAGTCGCCGACCGTCGTGTTGATCTGCGCGAGCGCGATCCGCAAGCAACGGAGCTTAGCATGGGGGCCATGATCCACCGCGAGGAGATGGCTCTCGTGACGAAGGGGGAGACGGAGGTGCTCGACCTGACCGAGCGCGTGCGGGCCCTCGTCAGGAAGTCGGGGGTGCGCGAGGGGACGGTCCACCTCTTCGTGCCCGGCTCGACCGCGGGGCTCACGACGATCGAGCTCGAGCCCGGGTGCGTGGCGGATCTCCGGGCCGCGTTCGAGCGGATCGCGCCGCGCGAGGGGCGCTACGACCACAATGCGCGCTGGGGGGACGGGAACGGGTTCTCCCACGTGCGCGCGGCGCTGCTCGGCCCGTCGCTCACGGTGCCCGTGGGCGACGGCCTTCCGCTCCTCGGCACGTGGCAGCAGGTGGTGCTCGTCGACTTCGACAACCGGGGCAGGGACCGGAAGGTCGTCGCGACCGTCATGGGCGAGTAGACTCCCGGGATGCTGCGCATCGGAGCGTGGATCGAGCATCCGCACTACGGCCTCGGCCGGATCACCAACCACAAGGACACGCGCTACGTCGTGACGTTCCCGGTGGGGATCCGGGAGGTGGAGTCGCACGAGCCGGGCATCTTCGAGGCGAAGGCCCCGCCGGGCGGCGACCCGATCAAGGACGCGCTCCGCGCGGTGCTCGAGGAGTACGGGATCGGCGGCGTCGCGGAGCTCGGCGGGCGCTGGGAGGGCGGCGAGATCATCGTGAGGCCCTCGAAGGAGGGCCTGAAGGAGCACCACCTGCCGGTCGACGCGCTCTTCCACAAGGTCGTGATGATCCGCGACCGGCTGCGCGTGCTCGAGCAGAAGATCAACGCGCACAAGGGGCTCTCCGACGCCGACAAGGTCGAGATGCAGCAGTACGTGACGCGCTGCTACGGGAGCCTCACGAGCCTGAACTTCCTCTTCAAGCGCGACGAGGACAAGTTCAGCGGCTCGGGCGAGTGATGTCGGAAGCGGACCGCGCGCGCTGGGAGGAGAAGTACCGCGCGGGCGTCCACCCCGAGACGGAGCCCGACCCGGTGCTCCTCCGCGCGCTGGCATCGGCGCCGTCTCGCGGCCGCGCGCTCGACGTCGCGTGCGGTCGCGGGAGGCACGCGATCGCGCTTGCGCGGCGGGGCTACGACGTGGACGCGGTGGACCTGTCGCCCTCGGGCCTTGCGTGCGCACGCGAGCGCGCCGGGCACCTGAGGATCC
>JAKLKT010000089.1 GCA_023150495.1 Planctomycetota bacterium | reverse complement strand
GTCGCGGGCGCTCTCGGAGATGCGGCGGATCGATCCCGACGACGTGGAGATCCGGGGGCTCGATGCCCTCTACCACCGCCGCCGCGGATGGAGCTTCTACCTCACCTGGGCGAAGCTCGAAGCCGGCCCGAGGAAGGAGCGCGCGCGGGAGCTCGCGGTGGAGGACTTCAAGGCGGCGGTCGCGGCGGCGCCCGACGAGCCGGAGAACGCGCGGATCCGGGATCTCCTCCGCGAGATCGCGCCCGAGCTGGTCGTGCTCGACGAGGCGGCGGCCAAGGCGGCCTACGAGAAGGGGACGCGCGCCTACGCGGAGGGGCGCTACGACGAGGCGGCCGACGACTTCCGCCGCTCCGTGCAGCTCTTCCCGGAGTCGATCGACCTCCACTGGGCCCTCGCGAAGGCGCTCAAGATGGCGAAGCGCGACGACGAGGCGCAGGGCGAGTTCCGGATCGTCGCGAACCACGCGGAGGGCGAGCGGTACCCCGAGGCGCTCTACGAGCTCGGGTTCCTGCACCTCTCCCGGGGAGAGAAGCTCGTCGGCCGTCCGTGGCTCCAGCGGTACGTCGAGACGATGGAGCGTCTCGGCCGCGGGGACGAGACGCTCGTCCGCATCGCGCGCGAGCGACTCGCCGAGCTTGCGCGCGAGTAGCCCCCCCTGGGGGGGGCGGTAATCAGGGAACCTCCGCTCGCGTTGCAGCGTTGTTGCGGAGAGGCACCTGATTGATCCGTATCCACTGCAACGGCGCGCGGCACGAGTTCCCCGCGCTCCCGATCACGATCGGCCGTGACCAGGACAACGATCTCCACATCGAGGATGTAAACCTCTCGCGACAGCACTGTCGCATCCTGAGGACGAAGGAGGGGATCGTCGTCGAGGATCTCCACTCGAGCAACGGCACCTTCGTGAACGGCGCCCGCACGCAGCGGCAGGTGCTCTCCGCGGGCGACACGATCCTCATCGGCGTCACGACGATCTCGGTCGACTGGGACGCGGCGACCGCGCCCTCCCAGCCGAAGCGGCGGCCCGACGCGGCCGAGGCGCAGGCGCTCGCGGACGAGAACCGCGGGCTCAGGCGCCTGATCGCGGTGACGCGGATGATCGCGTCGGAGGAGAGCGAGGAGAACCTCCTGCGGCGCATCGTCGACAGCGCGGTCGAGCTGACCGGGGCGACGAGCGGGTACCTCTTCCTCGTGACGCTCCACGGCCTCGACTTCCGCGTCGCGCGCAACGCGCGGGGGCAGGACCTCGAGCATCCGGAGGAGAAGATCAGCCGCTCCATCGCGCGCGAGGCGATCGAGTCGGGCCGGCCCGTGGTCACCGAGGACGCGGGCGGCGACAGCCGCTTCGCCTCGGGCCAGTCGGTCGCGCTCCTCGGGCTGCACTCGGTCCTCTGCGTGCCGCTCAAGGTGCCCGACGGCCCGCTCGGCGCGCTCTACCTCGAGCACGGCAAGATCACGTCGCAGTTCCGGGCGACCGACATCCCGCTCGTGTCGGCGTTCGCCGACTTCGCGGCGATCGCGCTCGCGGCGGCGCGCAACCTCGCGGCCCTGAAGGCGCGGGAGGAGCAGCTGCGGCAGTCGAGGGCGAGGATCGGGCGGCTCAACGGACGCCTGAAGCAGCTCCTCCGCCGCCAGGCGCAGGAGCTCGAGGGCGTGCGCGCCGACCTCGCGCTCAGCAAGCACGAGCTGGGCATGCGCTACGACTACAGCGCGATCGTGGCCGAGGGCCCGGCGATGCGCGGTGTCCTCGCGCTCCTCGACCGGATCGTCGAGACCGACGTGCCCGTGCTCCTGATCGGCGAGACCGGCACCGGGAAGGAGCTCATCGCGCGGGCGCTGCACCACAACGGCCCGCGCCGCGCGGCGCCGTTCGTTGCCGTGCCCTGCGCCGCCATTCCCGAGGGGCTCTTCGAGGCCGAGCTGTTCGGGGGGGCTCCGGGGGCCGCGAAGGGCCTCCTCGCGCAGGCGGCCGGCGGGACCCTCTTCCTCGACGACGTGCAGGCGATCCCGTTGCCCCTCCAGCGGCGCGTCCTCGACGCGATCCGCGCGGAGGGGGATGGATCGGTGCGCGCGGTGGCGGCCGCCGCGGAGCCGCTGGACGAGGCCGTGAAGTCGGGGAAGTTCCTGCCGGAGCTGCACGCGCGGCTGGCGGGCGCCACGTGCCGCCTGCCTCCGCTGCGCGAGCGCGTCGAGGACATCCCCGTGCTCTTCGACCAGTTCCTCGACACGTTCTGCGCGGAGCAGGAGATCGAGCGCCCGACGCTCCATCCCGAGGTGATCGACCGGCTCCAGGCGTACCCGTGGCCGGGCAACGTCCGCGAGCTGAGGCTCGAGGTGCAGCGCCTGCTGACCCTCCAGAGGGGCCACATCACGCCGGACCTGCTCTCCCATGCCGTCTTCGCGGGCGATCCGGGGGCGGCACCCCCGACGACGCTCCCCAAGGGCGGGCTGAAGGAGCTCGTGGAGAACCTGGAGCGCCGCCTCCTCGTCGACACCATGCAGCGGGTGAACGGGAACAAGACGCGCGCGGCGACCATCCTCGGGCTGTCGCGACTGGGCCTCCGGAAGAAGCTCGACCGGTATGGCCTCGGCGAGCTCTAGGCGACCCAGGGCCCCGGACCCCATGCGCTTCGAAAGGCCCGACGGGCAGCCGGGAAGCCGGGTGGTACCGCCGCTGCCGGAAGGAGCTTCCCCGTTGCGGAGAGGGCCTTCCGTCGCCTATAATCCGCTTCTCGAAGAGAGCCGCGACTCAAACCATTCCACCGCAAGGAGTTAGCGCGACCGGGCAGAGGCACAGGGAGGCCGCCGGCGACAGCGTGCCCAAAATCCACACATGGCCAAGCTGATCCTTCGCGTCAACGGGGTCGGCAAGGAGTTCGATCTCGACAAGACCGGCTCCTTGACCGTGGGCCGTTCCCCGGACTGCGACATCACGATCGATGACACGCAGGCCTCGCGGCGCCACTGCACGGTGATCCGCCTGCAGTCGGGCTACGAGGTGAGCGACCTCGGCTCGACGAACGGGACGCTCGTCAACTCGACCCTCGTGAAGAAGCAGAAGCTCCGCCACGGCGATGTGATCCGCATCGGCGCGGTGGAGATCGCCTTCGACGACCCGTCGTCGGCCGGCCAGGCGGGGGAGCCCGCCGTAGGCTACCTCGTGTACGCCAAGGGCGACCGGAAGGGGGAGAGGATCGAGCTCGCGGCGCAGCGGACGACGATCGGGAGGAAGCCGACCAACACCGTCGTCATCGACGACCCCGTCAGCTCCTCCTACCACTGCGAGATCGTCCGCGGACTCAACGGGTACGCGATCCGCGACCTCGGCTCGACCAACGGCACCCTCGTGAACAGCGAGATGGTGACGGAGGCGCAGCTCTCCCACGGCGCGCGCATCCGCATCGGCAACACGCGCTTCGTCTTCCAGGATCCCGCGATGGCCGAGATCGACCTCGATCTCGCCGGGGCCGCGGAGGAGGACGAGTGGGGCATGATGCGGGACATCGATCTCGCCGCGGTGCGGAAGCGCAACCCGGCGACGATCGTGTACGGGCTTCTCTTCGTGGCGATCGTGGGCGCGGGCGCGTACTTCGTCGCGTTCGCGAAGCCGCCGGTCGACAGGGGCGGCCCCGCGGGTCCCCAGGGGAACCTGCACGCCCCGTGGTCGTTCGAGTCCGAGGGCGCGGCGCTGTCGTGGATCGGCGAGCCGGACACGGCCGTGACGCTCGCCACCTCCACGCAGGTGAAGGCGTCCGGCCAGAGGTCGCTGGAGATCCGGGCCAACGTGCCCGCAGCCGCCGCGTTCTACGAGTCCCGGCTTCGCGAGGACCACGCCGCCTACCGCGTGAAGGGGTTCCTCGCGTCGCGCGGGTCGAAGGCGCGGCTCGGGGTCCGCTGGATGGGCGGCGGGGGCCTCGAGCGGTGGACGACCGGGCCGACGGTCGAGTCGGCGACGATGCGGGAGGTCGACATCCTCGCTTCGGCGCCCCCCTGGGCGACGAGCGCGCTCCTGGGCGTCGCGATCGAGGGCGGCGGCACGGTCTTTCTCGACGACCTGTCGATCGTCCGCGAGGGCAACGCGCGCGTCGAGGAGGTGACCGTCAACGCGTTCCGGCTCGCCGTGACCGACGGGCGGGCGGCCGACCTCTTCCACGACGCCGCCGCGATCCTCGTCAACGGCCGCCCCTTCGCGCTGGACGCGGACGGGAACCCGATCGACGCGCCGGGTCTCCGGGTGAAGGCGGCGGAGGCGGACAAGGAGCACAGCCTCGTCACGATCGAGGGCGCGGGCGGCGCCGCGAAGGCCGGCATCGTGCTCGACGAGATGGGCTGGTACCTCTCCCGCGGCGGATTCCGCGGCTTCACGTCGGCGGGGAAGTTCCAGCCCTCCTTCCCGGACGAGGGCGTGCGGCTCGAGGGTGTGCGCAAGCTGCTCCTCGGACCGACGGGGCGCAGCTTCGCGGTGCTCCCCGCGTCGGACGGGGGGCCGCTCGACGCCGAGGCCCGCGTGAGCGGGAGGACGCGTTCCGTGGCCCTCCTCGGTCCCGCGACGGACGGCCAGTTCGCGCTCCGGCTCAAGGTGGACCTGCGGGGCGAGACCGTGGATGCCACGAACGCGATGACCAACGCGTTGAGCCTGCACAGCGCCGGGCGGTTCGGGGAGTTCTACTCGCAGGCCCTCGAGGCGCTCGGGGAGTACCCGTTCGCGAACAAGGCCACCCGCGACCAGCTGCGCGACCTGATGGACGCGGTGGACGCCGACTACGACGCTCGCCGCAGGAAGATCGACCGGCTGCGCAAGGACTACGCCGACTTCCGGAACCGGGAGGATCTCGTCGCGGCCTCGACGGAGCTCGCGAAGCTGCAGTCGGACTTCCAGATCACGCCGGGCGAGGGCCCCCGGGGCCTCTACGTGAAGGAGGCGAGGGAGGAGATCGACCGCCTCGACCTCGCCGCGCGGATGGAACGCGAGACCAAGGCCACCGAGCACACGTTCGTGCAGGCCACGGTCGTCGATCTTCCGGACGGGCGCGTCTTCTCCGCGGCGCTGCAGCTCTACTACATCACGAAGTTCGCGCCGAGCTCGGCGGTCGCCTCGCAGGCGGCGGACGCGCTGCAGGCGATCGAGAAGGAGCACCCGCAGATCCTCCGGGTGCTGGACAAGCTCTTCAAGGGGTAGCGGATGGCGAGCCAGGCGGTCGGGATCGACATCGGGAGCCACGCGGTCAAGGTCGCGGTGCTCGAGCGCAAGGGCGCGACCACGAAGGCGCTGAGGCTATTCCGGGCGACGCTCGCGGGCGACACCGACCCGGCGCGCGTGCAGGGGGCGATCCAGCGGGGCGGGATCCGCGGCGGGAAGGGGCTCCTCGGCATCACCGGCCGGGACCTGATCATCCGCTACACGCACGTGCCCCCGGTGCCCGACTGGCGCCTGAAGCTGCTGATGCAGTTCGAGATCAACGAGGTGAGCGGCCAGAGCGGCGGCCAGGTGGCGGCCGACTACCGCAGGCTGAAGCTCCCGGTCGAGTCGGACGAGGAGACGGTGCTCGTCGCGCTCGCGCGCAACACGTGGCTCCAGCCGCGGCTTGCGGCCGCGCGCGGCGCGGGGTTCAAGGTCGCGGGCGGGTGCCCGAACTCGGTCGCGATCTTCAACGCGTTCCTCGCCAGGGGCGGCTGGAAGGAGGGCGAGACCACCTTCCTCGTGAGCCTCGGGCGCGAGAACATCGACATGGCGATCCAGCGCGACGGGGAGCTCCTGTTCGCGCGCAACATGTCGGGCGGCGGCCACGCCTTCACCGAGGCGATCATGAACGCCTTCGGCCTCGCCGAGGCGAAGGCGGAGAAGAACAAGGTCACGAAGGGCGATCTCACCCCGCGATCGAAGGCTCGATACCCCGACGCGACCGCCGAGAAGCTCGCCAACACGATGCAGGGGCCGGCGGGCCAGCTCGTGTCGATGATCCAGTCCTCCGTGATGATCTGCCGCGCGCAGACGAAGATCGCGGACCTGAACGTGGACCGGCTGGTCCTCACCGGCGGCACGGCCCGCATGAAGGGGATCGTCGACTACTTCCAGGCCAACATGAGCGTCCCCGTCGAGCTCTTCGACCCGGCGCGGGAGCTCGACCTGTCGGCGCTCCCCGCGGCGGACCAGGAGGAGATCGGCGAGAACGCGGCCGACTTCGCCGCGGCGGTCGGCCTCGCGCAGTCGATGCTCGAGCCGACCGCCTACAAGCTCGAGGTCCTCACCGAGTCGGAGAAGAGGAAGCGCCAGTTCCTCGGCCGGACCATCTGGGCGCTCGGCGCCGCGGCGGCGGCGCTCGCCCTCGTCGTGCTCCTCTTCAAGACGAGGGGCGACGCGATCGAGGAGGTCCGGGCGGCCAACAAGGGGCTCGAGGGGATCGAGGCGAAGTACAAGAAGATCGGCGAGTGGAAGGTGAGGACGGAGGCGGAGGAGCTCGACCGCCGCCAGAAGGAGATCGCGCTCCGCGTCCGCCGCCTTCCGGGCGCGTTCACCCGCGCCGTGCTCGGGACGCTCCGGAGGAGCCACGTCTCGAAGTACGTCTACCTCGAGAAGCTCGACATGGAGCCCGAGAAGCGGAGCTTCGACCTCGACGGCAACCCGGGCGACCCGCAGGCGCAGATCGGCGCCTCGGAGGAGGCGAAGAGGAACATCCATGCCCAGAAGGTCTGGCCGGTGATCACGGTGCAGGGCCAGCTGGTCGAGGACACGCCGAACGTGGGGCAGGTCTTCGCGGACTACGTGGGGGAGCTCAAGCGGAACCTCGCCGGGGTGACCGCCGAGGGGTGGAAGATCGAGCTCAAGTCGACGAGCCCCGACAGGGACAGGCGGTTCTCGCTGACGTTCGAGATCCAGGCGGCGAAGCCCGCCGGGGGGAGCTGAGCGTGGACTTCTGGGCGCAGCACAAGGACTTCATCCTCAGGATCCTCGCGGGCGTCGGCGTCTTCCTCGTCGCCCTGATCGCGCGGTCGATCACCTACGGCGACGAGCTCGAGAAGGAGCAGGCGGCGAACGTGAGGCTCGCGGGGAAGATCCGCGCGCTCAAGGTCGCGCCCGAGAGCGAGATCCAGGCGCTGGAGGCGGACGCGGAGCGGCTGAAGGCGAACGCGCACCTCCTGACCGGCCAGATCGGCTGGGACCTCTCCGACGACCGGCTCGAGCAGAAGCTCCTCCGCCGGATCGTCGGATACACGCGCGAGTACGCGCAGCAGGGCGAGGATGCGATCCAGCGCGCGGTGGAGGACTTCCGCGGCGGGATCCAGCAGGACATCAACGGCGGGTTCGGGAGGCTGCGCCTGATGGTCAGCCAGGCGCTCGTCGACGAGGCGAAGGTGAAGGGGATCAAGGTCGAGAAGGACCGGGAGGGGATCGGCTTCGGCGCCGTGACGGACATGGCGGAGGACGAGCTGACGATGTACCTCCTCCAGCTCGAGCTCGTCGCCCGCGTGGCGCGCGCCGCGATCGACGCCCGCGTGGACAGCTTCGACGACGTGCGGATCACGACCTCGCGCGGCCGCGAGCCCGTGATCCCCGGCGCGAACCCCTCGTTCCTGCAGCAGTACGAGGTGACCGTCGTGTTCACGGCCAACCAGGATGCCGCGCGTGCCGTCCTGGACCGCCTCGAGGAGGACGCGCCGCGCGTTCCCGTCGCTGCGCTCCGCCTCGGCAGGGTCAAGCGGCCGGCGGACCACCTGTCCGTGGAGCTCGCGCTCCACGCCGTGGCGGCGAACCCGGACGTCCCCTTCGCGGAGGAGAAGAAGCCGTGAACCGCGAGAGGCTCCTCTTCGTCTCCGTCCTCGGGGTCCTAGGCCTCTGGTTCTTCCTCCGCGGCACGCAGCCGCCGACGCGCGAGGCGGCCCCGGGCAAGGGCGCGATCGTGCGCCGCGCGATCAAGAGCGCGGACTACGCCCCCGTCGGCCTCGGCGGCAAGGCGGCCGGCGAGGAGCCCTTCACGCTCGTCACCAACGAGCGGCCCCACCCCCGCCCGGTGGAATCGCTCGAGGCGCCGAAGGCGTTCGATCTGCCGAACATCTGGCCGCCGACCTCGCGCAGCGTGAGCGTGGACCGGCTCGACATGCTGCGCCGCGACGCCGCGGCGCCCCGAAAGGACCCGGCCCAGATCCAGCTTCCCGCGGCCTCCGCGGCCGCAGGCGGCACGGAAGGCGGCGCTGCCGACGATCGCGTCGATGCGTGGAAGAGCCAGGGCGGCGAGCAGAAGGGCCGAGTGACGGCCATCGTGACGACGGCCGGCGCCCTCAAGGAGCCCCCGCGGCCGTGGCCCTACGGCAAGGCCGTGATGCAGGGGCCGTCGTTCCTCCGGGCGCTCGCGCGCCTCGAGGACCCGGAGCGGGCTGCGCAGGACGAGGGCGTGCGAGAGGTCCACGCGACGAGCCGCCAGAAGATGACCTTCCGGCAGAGGTTCCCGGACGAGATCAACTCCTTCCAGATCGCGATCGACGGTCGGCAGGTGGGCTACTTCAGGGGCCTCGCGCGCTATCTCCAGGTGCAGGCGGGGCAGGCCGTGGACCCCCGGCTCACGGCCGGGCGGGACCTCCTCCAGGAGGGCCTCAAGGCGGTGTCGAAGGACCACCGCGACGACCTGCTGCGGTGGTCGCTCGCGATCCTCGGCGAGGCGCGCGATCTCGTCCAGGCCGGCGCCCAGGACCAGAGGCGGCAGATCCTCCTCGCCATGCTCCGCGCGGCGGGCGAGCTCAACGACTACGAGACGGTGCTCCGCCTCGCGATCGACCACCTGGACACGTTCCCGAGGGAAGCGGACGTCCTCGAGCACGTCGGCGACGTCCTCGCCAGCCGCACGTTCTCGCTCGCCCCGTTCGCGATCGACTGGTACGGGCTCGCGAGCGACGATGCGTCGGCACAGCGGAGCCACATCGCGACGCTGGTCGGCGAGGGGCGGTTCGAGGAGGCGCGGCGCCTGCTCGACAGGGGCCGCGCCGGGATGCCCGGGGCCGAGCAGGACCTGCTCAACGCCCGCGTGGCCCTCGCGCTCGGCGACCTCGATCGCGCGACCGCGCTGGCCGAGAGGCACGCGTCGGGCGACGCCGCCGCGGAGGCTCACC
>JAKLKT010000088.1 GCA_023150495.1 Planctomycetota bacterium | reverse complement strand
GGCCTTCTCGTCTACTGGGCGCAGTCCCGTGGCTCGATCCTCGGCCTCGGCGTCGCGCTGGGCTTCTGCATCATGTTCCTCGGGCGCCGCGCGCGGTGGCTCGGCGCCGTCACGGTCGTGCTCTTCGGCGTCGGCGTCGTCGGCGAGGTCATCCCGCAGTCGTGGATGCACGACGTCACGCGCCACTTGACGCGCGACACGCCGGCGGAGGAGCTGCTCACGCTCGGCGGGCGCACCGCGACGTGGGACAGGACGTGGGATGCGTTCGCCGCCTCGCCCGTGATCGGCTCCGGCCCGCAGGCGGACCGGTACCTCATCCACGAGCACGTCCACAACGCGTACCTCTACGCTGCCTTGCAGGGCGGGCTCCTCGGGCTCGGGCTCTTCGCGGCCGGCCTCGTCGCCGCGTGGCGCGCGTTCTTCCGGGCGCTCCGGAGCGGCGTCGCCGACCGGCTGGGCCAGCGGACCGCGCTGATCGCGACGGGCGCCGTCCTCGCGTTCTTCACGGTGCGCAGCATCCCGGAGGCGTGCGGCGCTGTGTACGCGATCGACCTCCTGCTGATGGCGCCGGCGATGGCGTATCTCGGAGCCCTCTCGCGGCTCGGGGGCGCCGCGTGAGGGCGATTCGGGGGGGCACGGGGGGCGCGGCGCTGCTGCTGCTCCTTCTCGCCGGCTGCCGCTCGCGCATCCCCCACGACGCGCGCGACTGGTACGCCATCGCCGGCCCGGCCGCGATCCCCGAGGTCGGGGTCGCCGCCGGCGCCGGCTACGTCTTCAGCCGCACGGAGAAGTCGGACTGGGCGGTCGAGGCCGAGGGCGCCTACCTCTTCCTCGACGACACGGACTTCGTGGACGACGGGCTCGGCGGCTCGGGGGAGACCTACCACGTGCGGCTCGGCATCAAGCGCTTCCTGAGCCCCGGCCACGAGCGGACGTTCTTCTTCGGCGCGGGCGCCGCGTGGGTGCGCGGCACGGGCGACCGCGGCGAGGCGCTGATCCTCGAGCCGGCGGGCGACTACTACGGCGGCTACGGCCAGGCCGGCTTCCTGACGCGGCTGTCGGACCGCTGGTCGGCGGGCCCGGACTTCCGCCTCTTCATCGTGGGCGGCCACGGCGTGGAGGTCGTGCCGCAGTTCACATGGCAGTTCGTCTTCCGCTTCTGAGCATGCGCGCACTCCTCCCGCTCCTCCTCCTGCTGCTGGTCACGGCGTGCCGCACGCGGCTGCCGGAGTCCGACCCGCGCGAGTTCTTCGCGGGCGCGGCGGTGTCGGCGGAGGGTCCGCCGGGCGCGGTGTTCCTCGCAGGGCAGCGCGTGAGCGCAAAGCACCCGAAGTTCGACCTCTTCATCGACGGCCACATCGTGCGCCAGTGGGGCGACGCCGATCTCGGCCAGATCGAGGTGGGCGCGCTCGGGATCCTGAGCCCCGGCCACGAGAGCCACCTCTACTTCCGCGCCGGCGCGACGTGGCTGCGGCTCGTGGGCGACTCGGACTTCATCGACGAGCCGGGCGACTACCTGGGCGCGTACATGGGCGTGGGCTACCAGTGGGACCTCACGTCGCGGATCTCCTGCGGTCCCGAGCTCGACATCTACCTTCTGGGCGGCGAGGGCAGCCTCGGCTTCGAGTTCCTGCCGCGGGTGCTGTTCCAGCTGAATGTGAAGTTCTGAGGAGCCATGAACGGGCGAAAGATCAAGTCGCGGCTGATCCGGTTGATCGGAGAGAAGCCTACGGCCTGCCTGCAAGCGGTCCGATTTGCGTATCTCATCAAGGTCAGAGCTGCGCCGGATCCCGAAGCCGGACTCCTCGGACGATGGCTTCATCGCGGTGACGTGGCCGTAGACGTCGGCGCCTACGGCGCGGATTGGACGCATGACCTGCACAGGCATGTCGGGCCCCGAGGGCGTGTCTATGCGTTCGAGGCCGACCACTATAACGCGCTCGCAACCCACGTGGCGATACGGCTGCTGCGCCTCAGGGGCGTTACCCTCTTCCCGTTCGGACTCTCGGACAAGTCAGAGCATGTGCACCTTCGCGTAACTGACAGTTCTGGCGAGCGACTGTCGGGGCTCACCTACGTCGAGCACGATGCCATGGGCAAGCAGACCGAACACGAAGCGATCGATCTTCACACGCTCGATTCGCTCACGGCGACTCATCCCCGCCTCCTAGACGCATGCGTGCTGAAGTGCGACGTGGAAGGTTACGAGCTGCCCGTCTTGCGCGGCGCAGCGGCACTCATCGACAGGGCGCGGCCGGTGATCATCTTCGAGGTGGGCCACTTCGAACGGCACGGCTACTGCGGCCGGGACGTGAGCCGGTTTCTCAGTCGGAGTGCATATCGTTGCGTCACCGTGCTCCGCGGCGGCCGCCTCGATGTCGTTGGCGACGATCTTCACCACCCTGCCGCCATCAGCGTGAACCGCGTGGCGATTCCGGAAGAGAAGCTCCACACTGTTCGCGATCTGGTTCTCTGATCGGGGACCTCTCATGAAGTCGACGAAAGTGCCTGGTTCCGAGCCGGCGCCGGCCAGGCAAGCGGGCAATGCTGATAGAGAGCCCCCTCGCATCCTGCTTCGTTGCACGACGGAGGCTGCGGACTCCGTGGGGGGCGCAACGCTGCACTCCGTGTTCTTGGGTCGCGTCTTGGCGGCGAGGGCGGGATTCCTCGCCGTGCAGGCCCCGGATCCGACGAGGTACGGCGCGACCCGCCCGATCCCAGTCGACCTGGTCGGCGACACCTTTCTCGCGCGGGCCTGGAAGATGGCAACGGCCGCCCGGCGGATTCCCCCGACGTCGCCTGAGATCGACTGCCTGCTGCTGGCCACGCAGACCGAGCCGGCCTCGCATCTGGACCATCGTCCGTCCATCGGCATCGTGCACGACCTGATTCCCCTGCACTTCCCCAAGTCCTACCCCCGAAGCGCGTGGTACTACCGAACGGTGCTTCCGCGGAAGCTGGAGAAGCTGGACCGAATCGTCGTCCGCACCGAGTGCGCCGCGGGGGATCTCGTCTCCCTCTTGAACGTGCCGCCGCAGAAGATCGCGATCATCGCCGGGGGGTTCCAAGCCCACTCCGCCGCCCCAGCCAGCGCAACAACGCACTCCGAAGCCGGCACGGAACGCCACCTGCTCTACGTGGGGAACCACATGCCCCACAAGAACCTGCCGCGCCTTCTGCAGGCAGTCGCGCGCCTCAAGAAGGACGTTCGCCTGGACCTCGTCGGCCCCCCCAACCCACGCTGGACGCCCGGGCTGCGGCGCATGGCCCAGCAACTTGGCGTCGGGGAGCGCGTCGCCTTCCGCGGAGCCGTCTCGGAGAGTCAACTCGCCCAATCGATAAGAGGCGCCCACGTACTCGTCCAGCCCAGCCTTTGCGAGGGGTTCGGAATGCCGATGGTCGAGGCCATGGCCGCGGGAACGCCCGTGGTCTGCTCGCACGCGTCCTCGATGCCGGAAGTGTGCGGCGACGCGGCCATCTACTTCGACCCGCTCGATGTGGCGGACATGGCTGAGAAGATTCGGCTCGTGCTTCAGGACGACGGAGAGGCCAGACGGCTCCGCGCCCGGGGGCCGGAGAGAGCCAGCAGGTTCGACTGGGAGAGCGCCGCCGACAGATACTTGGAGCTGGCGGCCTCATTGCGTTGAGCTGGTAGCTCACGTCGGCCTCTCCGCGACGAGGAAGTAGCCGAGCGGGAACGCGCTTCCGGACGACTCCGACGCGCGCCTGCCGAGGCCCGAGCGCGTGAACGCGAGGACCGTGGCCTGGACCAGGGACGCGAGCGCGCGGCCGACCGCGGGTACCCGCGCGACGTTCTTCGCGAAGAGGTCCGCCATCACCTCCGGCGCACCGCCGATCGGCCGCAGCTCGAGGAGCCTCATCCCCGCGCGCTCCGCGAAACGGCGCAGCGCGAACTCCGTGTACCGGTAGTAGTCGTGCGGCTGCTCGTGCAGCCAGTAGAGGAACGGAACGTTGAGCAGCAGCCGGCCGCCCGGCGCGAGGATCCGCGCCATCTCCCCCCACAACCGCCCGGGCTCCGGGATGTGCTCCAGCACGTCCGAAAGGAGGATCGTGTCGAACTCCCCGTCCCGAAACGGCAGCGGCTCCGTCAGGTCGCACTCGACATCCAGGTACTCGCCCCCGTGCAGCGACTTCCCCCAGTCCGCGCACGTGACCTCCGTCACGCGGTCCCGGTACGCCTCGTAGAGCGGCGCCTTCCCGCAGCCGAGGTCGAGGAGCCTCCCCCTCGCGTGCCGCGGGAGCGCCTCGTCGTACGCCGCCGCCACGAGGTCCGCCACGAGCCGCGAGCCCACGCCGACCTCCTTCGGGTCGCGCGACGCGAGGAGCCGCCCGTTCCGGCGCACGTACTTGCTCGGCCGCCAGCTCTCGCGGTTCCTCATCGCGCTCCGCCCGTCGCGTCGCCCGGTCTCCCATGCCGCATGGCACGGCCGAGTCTACACATCCGCCTGCAACTCGCCATCGGCGACGCGCCATTCGAGCACCCTGTGCTCCAGGCGAGCGAACCGCCCGAGCAGGCAGCTGCCGCTTCCTGGCCATCGGTCACATCAAGGGTAGCCGCGAACGGCTGGCGCTCCGTGGGCCCCGGACCGCAGCACCTGGCGCTCGACGCTGCCGGCCTCCCCATGGATCGGATCGCCGCCTTCTGCCGGAAGCACCGGATCCGTCGCCTGGCGCCCTTCAGGTGGGCCCTGCGCGATGACTTCACGCAGGAAAGCCACATCGACGTGCTCGTCGAGTTCGAGCCGGGGATCAGCGTCGGCTGGGCCTTCTTTCGCCTGAACACCGATGGGTTCCTCAGCCGCTGCTTCCGCGATCGCGTCCTCGCGGAGGCGAAGGACCTCCATGTCGCGGCATGACGACCCGGTGAGCCCCGCGCAGATGCGCGACCACGCCCGCGAGGCCGCGGGAATGGCCGCGGGGCGGAGCCGCGCTCTCGGGTAGACTGTGGCGCGATGCAGGCCCCCCGCGTCCTGGTCCCGCTCGACGGGTCGACACTCGCGGAGGCGATCCTGCCCGTCGTGAAGGATCTCGCTCCCGCGGAGGTCGTGCTCCTGCGCGTCGCCCGGCCGGGCGAGGGACCGGAGCCGCGCGCCTACCTCGAAGGGATCGCCGGACGCGTCGGGGAGTGGGCCAACGCGAGGACCGTGATCGGCGACGGCCGCCCTCCTGATGCGATCCTCGCGGTCGCCTCCGCGGGCGGCGTCGACCTCGTCGCGCTCACGACCGCGGGCCGGTCGGGCTTCGACCGGCTGGTCATGGGGAGCGTCGCCGAGAAGGTGATCCGTGCGTCTGCCTTGCCCGTGCTCGCGCTTCGCGCACAGGACGACACGCCGGCGCCGCGCGGCGGCCTCTTCGAGCGCGTGCTCATGCCCTGCGACGGATCCGTCCGCGCGTGGCGGGCGGCCGAGACCCTCGCCCTTCTCCGGGCGGGCCGGCCGGCGGACGTCACGCTCTTCGGCGTCGTGGACGCGGCCGAGGCGCCGCCGCCCGAGCTTAGGGCGCACGTCATCGAGGAGCTGCTCGAACGCGAGAGGCGAGCACTCCGCGAGGAGCTCGAACGCGCCTCGGTGCGGGCCCGGGATCTCGGCTTCTCCGCGCGCGCCGAGGTCGCGATCGGGCCCGTAGCGGAGCGGATCGTCGCGCGCGCGGAGTCCATGGGCGCGTCGCTCGTGGCGATGGCGACGCACGGCCGCGACGGGCTCGTCCGCTGGGCGCTCGGCAGCGTCACGGAGCTCGTGCTCCGCGCGTCCACGGCCCCCCTGCTGATCTCGCGGTGAGGTCGCCCCCGTACGGGATCCGACCACCTTCCCGCCGAGGGACCGCCGCCTCCGGACGCACGACCTGCCCCGACCGCGAGGTACGCGTGACCCTCGTCAGGGCGTCCCGGGCGCGATCGTCCGCTCGACCGCGCGGGCCGTGTCTGGGTCCGCAAGGACCAGCAGCGCGTCGCCGGCCCGGATCTCGGTCTGGCCGCCAGGCACGACGAACTCGCCGCCGCGCGCGATCGTGACGATGAGGGCGCCCCGCGGCAGCGCCACGTCCTTGAGCCTGCGCCCGACCGTCGCCGACGTCGCCGGGACATGGATCTCCACCATCTGCGTGCGGCCCGCGCCGTCCTTCGGCCCGCGCCTCTCGTCCATGAGGATCGCCTCGGTCTCGACCGCGCTGACGCCGGAGCGCTGGAGCACGAGGCGCGCCATGGCGAATGCGAGCTCGATCTCGCCGTGCACGCACAGCGTGCGAGGGAACGCCTCGAACAGAGCGCGCTGCGAGTCGCGGTGGAGGCGCGTCACGACTTCAATGGCGGGGTTCGCCTTGTGCGCGTGCTCGATCGCCAGGCGGGCGGCGGTCGCGTCCGCGGTCGTGACGAGCAGCAGTCGCGCGCTGGCGATCCGCGCCCGGTCGAGGATCAGAGGCTCGTCGCCGTCGCCCTGCACGACGGGCGTCCCGGAGCGGAGCAGCTCCTCCGAGATCGTGCGGTCCTGCTCCACGACCACGAAGGGGATCCGCCGCCGGCGCAGCAGGCCGGCGAGCACGGCGCCGACCCGACCGTGGCCGAGAAGCACGACATGGTTCCGCATCTGTCCCGGGTCGGCGTCGGGCGGCGAGTCCGCGGCATCGGGCTCGAGGAGGCGCGTCGCCGGCTCCTCCACATCGTCCGCGGTCGTCTCGAACGGCTCCAGCAGCGCCCGGCGCACCGCGGGTTCGTCGGCCGCGCGCGCCAGCACCGTGACCTGATCCCAGCCCAGCAGCCGCGCGGTCCCGGTCGGCGCGACGACCTCGTTGCCGCGCGCGACCAGCGTGATCACGGCGCGCGAGGGGAGCACGAGGTCGCGGATGCGCGGGCCGGGCCGCCCCTTCGGTCCCGGCAGGTCGACGACGACCAGGTCGAGCTCGCTGTGCGCGAGGGTCACGAGTTCGAGGCCGTACCGAGGCTGCGGCCGCGCGGACGCCGCGAGGCCCAGCCGGCGCGCGAGCGCGCCGAGCGTGGATCCCTGCACGGACACCGACAGCAGCACCGTGAAGAACACGAGATTGAACACGTCCTGGCCGCCCGGCAGCCCCGCGGCCATCGGGTACGTCGCGAGCACGATCGGCACCGCGCCGCGCAGGCCGGCCCAGCACATGAAGCTGCGCTCGCGGACCCCGATGCGCATGCCGAGGGTGCCGAGCCAGACCGCGATGGGCCGCGCCGCGAACGTCAGCACGAGGAACAGCACGGTGCCGTCGAGCCACACGTCCTTCCATTGGTGCGGGAACACCAGCAGCCCCATCATGACGAACACGCCGATGTTCGCGATCGTCGACAGCGCCGCCGAGAAGTTGCGGATGCCCTGCTTGTAGATGAAGTGCCGGCTGCCCATGGTCAGCCCCGCCGTGAACACCGCCAGCATGCCGCTGGCGTGCACGAGCTCGGCCAGCCCGTACGTGAGCAGGACGAGCCCGATCAGGAGCACGTAGTAGTAGCCCCGATCCTGCGGGTTCAGGCTGTTGAACGCGGCGGTGGCGCCTCGCGCGATCAGCCACCCGAGCGCGGCTCCCCCCGCGATCTTCCACAGCAGGAGCGGCACCACGAGCCAGCCTTGGCTCTCGCCCATCGCGACACCCTCGACGGCGATCATGGTCAAGAGGATCGCCATCGGGTCGTTCGCGGCGCTCTCGATCTCGATGGTCGACGCAAGCCGCGGCGGCAACGACTGCCGGCGCAGGATGGAGAACGTCGCCGCCGCGTCGGTCGACGAGATGACGACCGCCGACAGCAGCGCTCTGTCGAACGGCCAGCCCAGTGGGCCGTACAGGCAGCCGAACGTCGCGGCCGCGGTCAGCACGACGCCCCACGTCGCGAGCCCGCCCGCCGGCAGCGCGACGGCCCGCAGCTCGGCGTGCTTCGTGGAGAGTCCGCCCTGGAACAGGATGAACACGAGCGCCGCGTTTGCGATCTGGTTCGACAGGTGGATGTCGTCGAAGTACCACAGGCCGAGCACGTCGCTGCCGAACACGATGCCGAGCCCGAGCGCGACGAGGATCACCGGCACGCTCCATCGGTCGAGCCAGACCGCGGCCACGACCACGCCGAGCAGCAGCAGGGGAGCGAGGATGTACGCGACTTCCATGCCGGGTCCGGGATCGCCTGCGTCGCCGGCCACCCTAGCGGGGACTTCCCTCAAGGTCGATCGAAAACCTGCGTCGGCGTCGTCTTGCCCGCAAGGCCTTCGGCAGGAGCACGATGGGGACGCTCCGGACACTCGGCGCGGATGCTCGGGGGGCCGTCGATCTCGGCGATGAACCGGCCGTCGGCCTCGCCGTCGATGTACGTTCCGGCTCCCCCGGCATGGACTTCCGGGTCGCTCGTGTTCGCGCTTGACGATTCCGGCCTAGGAGGCGGCTCCCGATGCCCCGCGCCCCGTGATCCGCTTCAGGAGGTCCGTCACGGAGTGGTCCTTCGGGTCGCCGACGATCGCGATCTCCGCGCCGACCTCCTGCGCCACCGCGCGCTCCGGCACGTTCTCCTTCGTGTAGTCGCGGCCCTTCGCGTGCACGTGCGGACGCACGAGCCGCAGGAGCACCGCCACGTCGTCCTCCTCGAACACGTGCACGAGGTCCACGCAGGAGAGCGAGGCCAGGAGCTCCGCGCGCTCCGCCGCCGGCACCACCGGCCGCCCCGCGCCCTTGAGCCGCCGCACCGACGCGTCGCCGTTCACGCCGACCACGAGCACGTCGCCCCTGCTGCGCGCATCCTTCAGCGCCCGCACGTGGCCGACGTGGATCAGGTCGAACGCCCCGTTCGTGAGGACGATCCGCTTGCCATTGGCCTTCAGCGCCTCGCAGCGGCGAAGGAGTTCCGCACGGTCGATGATCTCACCCACGGCCCCCGGAGCCCCCCCGCTTCACCGCCGGACCGCCTCAGAAAGCTCGTCGAGGGAGACCGGCTGCGCGCCGGCCTTCATCACCGAGATCGACGCGGCGATGTTGGCCAGGTGCGCGGCCTCGAGAGGGCTCGCGCCCGCGAGCCGCGCCATCGTGGCCGTCGAGACGACCGTGTCGCCCGCGCCGCTCGGATCGACGATCTCCGTGCTCCCGGCGATCGGGATCGCATGGACGCCGCCCGCGTCC
>JAKLKT010000087.1 GCA_023150495.1 Planctomycetota bacterium | reverse complement strand
GCGGAATGCGCTCTCCGCCTGCAGGTTCTTCCGGATCGGCGGGAATGCCGCCGGGCCGGTCGCGCCGAGCGCGCGGGCCGCGGCCGTCCGCACGCCCGCATCGGGCGAGGCGAAGAGCCTCTCCAGCGCGGGGATGATCGAGGGCCCCGCCTTCCCGAAGACGGGGTAGGCGATCGCCAGCACGGCGGGGTCCTTCTGCGCGAGGAGCTTCCTCAGGTCGCCCAGGTGCGCCTCGGTCGAGTCCATGGACGCGGCGTAGCCGGCGAGGAGCGTCGCGAGCCGGACCTTCACGCGGTCAGACTGGTCGTCGAGGAGCCTCGCGAGGACGTTGCCGAAAGCCCTCGGGCCAATGGTCTCAAGGCGCGCGTACGCGTCGTCGGCGTTGTCCCGCCACGCGCAGAGATCCGCGAGCGAGGCCTCGACCTCCGGGTCCTGCGCGTGTCCCGCCCCCGCCACGAGAAAGCCGACGATCAGGCACCCGCGCAACCGCACGGGTTGAGTCTAGCGGAGGGTCACCGGCCGCGCCGGAGCGCTTTCGGCGGGCCGAGGATCTCGGCGAGGAGGATCGCGTTCCGCGCGCCCCTCGGGTCTCGGAGGAGCCCTCGCACCGGGTGCTCGGCGCGCGGCCTCGAGGGGACGATCGGGGGGGGCGGCGGGGGCCTAAGGGCGACGGGCGCCGCGACGTCGGGCGCGGGCAGCCCGCGGCGGGGGAGCGGGCGCCGCACGAGCTCGAGGCGCGCGGGAACCTCGACGGCCGGGGGTTCCGGGGCCTCCCCCAGATCCGCGCCGAACTGCTCGTCGGCGCGCTCCTCCGCCTCGATCGACTTCCGCCGGATCTCCTTCGCGAACTCGACGATCTTCCCGATGAGGCCGAGCAGCAGCGCGACCGCGAAGATCAGGAACTCGATCGGCGGGTAGTCGATCGCGAGGGGCGTCACGGCCTCTCCGGATGCTTCTCCCCGGTCCCCGCGATCGAGCTGCGCATCTGCGTGTCGGCCTGGACGTTCCGGAGCTGGTAGTAGTCCATCACGCCGAGCCGGCCGCTGCGGAACGCCTCGGCCATCGCCATCGGGATCTCGGCCTCGGCGAGGACCACCTTCGCCTGGTTCTCCTGCGTCTTCGCCTTCATCTCCTGCTCGTTCGCGACGGCCATGGCGCGGCGCCCCTCGGCCTCTGCCTGGCGCATCTTCTTGTCCGTCTCGGCGCGCTCGGCCTCGAGCAGCGCGCCCACGTTGGCGACATCCTGGATGCCCGCCACCGAGACGTCCGCGATGTCGATCGACACGATCTCGAACGCGGTCTGCGCGTCGAGGCCCGCGGCCAAGACGACCTCCGAGATGCGGTCGGGGTTCTTGAGCACGTCCTTGTAGCTCTCCGACGAGCCGATCGCGCTCACGATCCCCTGGCCGACGCGCGCGATGATCGTCTCCTCGGTCGCGCCGCCGATGAGCTTGCCGAGATCCGCGCGCACGGTCACGCGCGCCTTCACGGTCATCCGGATGCCGTCCATCGCGACCGCGTCGAGCATCGCGTTGCCCGCGACCTTCGGGTCGGGGCAGTCGATCACGCGCGGCTTCACGTACATGTTCACGGCGTCGAGGACGTCGCGGCCGGCGAGGTCGATGCCGGTCGCCGTGCGGAAGTCGAGGGTCAGGTTCGCGCGGTCGGCCGCGATCAGCGCCCGGATCACCTGCGCCACGTGGCCGCCCGCGAGGTAGTGCGCCTCGAGGTCGCGCGTCGCGACCGTGATCCCCGCCTGCACCGCCGCGATCTTGCTCTGCACGATCACCTGCGCGTTGATCTTCCGGAGGCTCATCGCGATCAGGTCGACGAAGCCGATCCCCGCGCCCGAGGTGATGCACCGGATCCAGAGCGCGAAGTACTTGAAGACGAGGATCAGGATGACGAAGAGGACGAGGACGCCGACCGCGACGAGGACGAAGGTCAGCGTGTCGGCGGCGGCGAGGGGGGGTGCGGCGAGCGGCATGGCCCCGATTCTACGGGGCGCCGTCCAACTCCTCGACCACCACTCGATTTCCGCTCACGTCGACGACCTTCACGCGGGCGCCGGGCGCGACCATCGTGCCGCGCGTGACGACCTGCACGGGCTCCCCGGCGAAGAGCGCCGTCCCCGCGGGCCGGAGGGGCGTCTTCGCTTCGCCGGTCTGGCCGAGGAGGTGGCTCATCGGCTTCGCCGCCGCTCGGCGCTCGGCGTCGGTGAGGTCGGGCTTCCTCAGGTAGAGCCCGCGCGCGAACCCGAGCCGCGGCAGCAGCCGGAACGCGCCCCAGAGGACCCCCGGAGCCCCCACGAAGAGCACGCCGACGAGCGTCCAGCCGAACGCCGCCGAATGCCCGAACGCGAGCACGACGCCGGTCGCGCCGAGCGTGATCGCCACGAGCGCGAGCGTCCCGAAGCTCACGAGGAACACCTCGAGGACGAGGACGCAGAGGCACGCGATGACGAGGAGGATCGGGAGGATCACTTCTCGGGCCTCACGGTGATGACGTTGCCGCGGACGGCGACGACGCGCACGGCCGTCCCGGGCTGGACGAACCCGCCCTCGGCGACCACGTCGAGGTGCTTCCCGTCGATCCTCGCGCGGCCCGCGGGCCGGAGCTGCGTCTCGGCGACGCCCGTCGCGCCCACGAGGGCATGGGGGGGTCCGGGGGCCATCGCGACGGCGCTGCCCGTCTGCGGCGCGGCCGGCGCCAGCGCGAGGCCGCGGAAGAGGGGGACTCGCGGCAGGTAGCGCGCGAGCAGGAACGCGAGCGCGATCGACCCGAGCGCGCCGGCGAGGAAGTGCTTCGCCATGTCGACGAGGAGGTCCGACTTGGGCACCGGGATCTCGTCCTTGCCGGTCACGTCCGGGATCGCCGCGAGGCCGATCGCCACGAAGACGCAGGCGAGGCCAAGGAACCCGGCGACGCCGAAGCCCGGGAGCACGAAGATCTCGACGACGAGGAGGCCCACGCCGACGAGGAAGAGCACCATCTCGAGCGGGCCCGCGAACCCCGCGATCGCCGACGCGCCGAAGAAGAGGCCGAAGCAGGCGATCGCGAGCGCCTCGGGGACCCCGGTTCCCGGCATCTTGAACGCGAAGTAGAGCGCGCCGAGGCCGACGAGGAAGAGGAGCCACTTGTAGTCGAGGAGGAACCGCGACGTCCGCTCGGACCAGCTCCAGTCGAGGGAGTAGACCTCGGTCTTCGCGTCCGAGATCGACTCCACGAGCGCCTCGACGGAGGGCTCGATCCGCGAGCAGAGCCCGTACTCGATCGCCTGCTGCGCGGTGAAGTAGGCGAGCTCGCCCTCGCGGACGACGATCTCGGGATCCTCGAGGCCCTCTTCCTCGATCTCGCGCCGCGACGGGAGCTCCTCGGGCCTGTCGCTCCGGAAGTAGACCCACGCGGGCGGGTCGCCGCGCTTCCGGTAGCGCGTCACCTCCATCTCCTTCCGCACCATCGCCTCGACGATCGGCACGGGGTAGCCATTGCCCTGCGCGTAGGTCCGGAAGGTGCCCGCGACGACCGTCTGGGACTTCTCGGGCGCCTCCTTCATCTCGCCGTCCGCGCCCATGTAGACCGCCTGCGAGTCGCCGATCCTCGCGACATCGTGCATCACGATCTCCTGGCAGGAGAGCGCGAGCATGGCCGCGCCGCTCACCGCCTTGCGGCCGACGTAGGCGATCGTGTGGATCTCGCGGCCGAGCGCGTAGAGCTCGTCGCCCGTCTCGATGGACGAGCTGACGTACCCCCCGTAGGACTCGATGTCGAGGATGACGCAGTCCGCGCCCCACTCGCGGATCTGCTCGATCCGGCGCAGGACCGACTGCTTGACCGACGGGTCGATCGCGTCGCCGGGATCCTCCCGGAGCCGGATGACCGCGATCTTCTTGAAGGGGCCCTTGTTCGGCTTCGCCTCGGCCCCCGCCGCGAGGAGGAGGAGGAGGGGCACGGGGAGGAGGAGGCGCCGCATCCGGCCGCATTCTAGCTCCCCCCCGCGCCCCCCCTCCTTCTCGCGCTCAGGGCGCAAAAAAGCCCGCCCACCATGCGGTGGGCGGGCGGCGGGAGGAAGAGAGGAAGAATCCTCAGTGCGAAAGCCGGAGGCCTTGGCCTCCACTCGAAGTTAGCCCACGCCCGGGGTCCGTCAAACGTCCCGTTGTGGGACAGCGAGCCTGATGGGCCGGTAGCATGGGGTCGGCTGGAGGGTGCGACGCATGGCGAAGATCGGCGTGATCGGATCGGGGTCCGTGGGAGACGCGCTCGCGGCGGGCTTCCGGAAGCACGGCCACGAGGTCGTTCGCGGGAGGCGCGAGCCCCGCGAGGGGTTCAAGGGCCTCGCGGAGACGGCGAGGTTCGGCGACATCGTGGTCCTCGCGGTCAAGGGGACCGCGGCGGAGTCGGCGGTGCAGCTCTGCGGGGTTGCGAACCTCGCGGGGAAGGTCGTGATCGACGCGATGAACCCGATCGCGGACAGCCCGCCCGTGAACGGCGTGCTCCCGTTCTTCACGACGCACGCGGAGTCGCTCATGGAGCGGCTGCAGAAGCTCGCGCCGAAGGCGAGGTTCGTGAAGGCGTTCTCGTGCGTCGGGAGCGCGTTCATGGTGAACCCGAAGTTCCGGGGAGGTCCGCCGACGATGTTCATCTGCGGGAACGACGCCGCCGCGAAGGAGACCGTGAAGGGGATCCTCGGGCAGTTCGGGTGGGACGCGGAGGACGTGGGGGGCGTCGAGGCGGCGCGCGCGATCGAGCCCCTGTGCATCCTCTGGTGCCTGCCCGGGTTCCTCCGCAACGACTGGACGCACGCGTTCAAGATGCTCCGGTAGGCCAGGGCGTCTACCGGGAGCCGCGGAGGGCCTTCTTGTCCTCCTCGGGCAGCTTCCGCAGGTGCTCCTCGTACTTGAGGTAGAAGGCGGCGCGGTCGTCCAGGTACTCCATCTCGAGCGAGCGCCGGTCGCGCCTCGTCGCCGCCTCCACCACGCCCACGGCCTTGTGCATGAGTTCGGTCGCCTTGCTCATCGCGTGTCCACCCCGCGGTCCATGGTACCCGCGGCTACTCCTCGAAGAAGCGGCGGTCGAGCTCCTCGTCGTAGAAGAACCAGCGGTTGCCCGCCCGCACCAGCCGCCGCTTCACGATGTCGTACGTCCTCTTCGCGTCGTTCGTGACGCCCCACTGCTCCCACTCGACGTCCGCCCAGAGGCCGTGGTACTCGACCTTCGTGAT
Organism: Planctomycetota bacterium; assembly: GCA_023150495.1. Taxonomy (GTDB): domain Bacteria; phylum Planctomycetota; class PLA2; order PLA2; family PLA2; genus PLA2. The sequence continues at coordinate 12,060 of JAKLKT010000087.1, read as the reverse complement.
CGTGAGCTTCGTGAGCACCTCGGGCAGTTTCCGGGGGTCGAGGCGCCACTCCTTGTACTGCGCCTGCCACGCGGCCTTCCGCTCCTCGTTCGCCCGGTAGAGCGGCGAGTGGCAGAGCCAGAAGGCCTTCCGCGCCGCGTGCACGTTCAGGTGGCCGACGCGCGCGCGGCACGCGTTGCAGGTCGCCTTCCCGCAGAAGCCGATCATCGACTTGTACTTCCGGTTGGCGAAGTACTGCATCACGAAGTTGCGCGCGCCCTGGATGCCGGCAGCGCGCCTCTCGCCGGACTCATCGATCGTCGGGAGCACGACGGGCGGTGCGGGCTCCGGCGCCGTCGGCTTCTCCGGCGCCGGATCGGGTGGGGGCGCGGGGGGCTCCGGGGCCTCCCGCGGCTCCGGCGCGGGCACGGGCGGCTTGGGCCTCTCCGCGGCGGCCTTCGCCTTCCTCGCCATCTCGCGGTGCCAGGCCGTCGCGCGGAGCTTCGCCGTCTTCCGGGCGAGCTGGACCACGCTCACGTCGGCCTCGGCGTCGCCCTCCTCCGCCGCCTCCGCGATCCGCTGGTAGAGGTCGAGAGCGCGGTCGTAGCGCTCCGTGAGCTCCTTGATCTCGGCGTCGGCGAGCCCGCCGGAGTCGAACACGAAACGCTCCCAGAGCGGCTTCGCCGCCTCGATCTCGGTGCGCGCCTTCGCGCGGAGCGCCTCCGGATCCGTCTCCTGGGCCGTCGCCGCCGCGCAGGGCGGGAGGGAGCCCGCCAGGACGAGGCGGAAGATCGCGGGCGTGCGCAGGCGGGGCAGGGCCATGCGTGGTTCGAGGGGGCCCCCGGAGCCCCCTCGCTTCCTCTGGTGGACCCGGCAGGATTCGAACCTGTGACCTCCTGGATGCCATCCAGGCGCTCTCCCAACTGAGCTACGGGCCCCTGAGACCCGCGATTCTCGGGGGTATGCCGCCCGCGTCAAGTACCTGACCCGTGCGCTATCCTGTCCGATTCGAACCCGGACGCCCCGGGACGGTTTCAGGAGAGCCGATGCAGGTCCCCCCGTACGACTTCCGCGCGATCGAGGAGCGCTGGCGCCGCCGCTGGGAGAGCGAGCGGACGAGCCACGTCGACCTCCGGGCGCCGGGGGAGCCCTACTACTGCCTCGTCATGTACCCGTACCCGTCGGGCGACCTCCACGTCGGCCACGGGAAGAACTACTTCATCGGCGACGTGATCGCCCGCTACCGCCGGATGCGCGGCTTCCAGGTGCTCCACCCGATGGGGTGGGACGCCTTCGGGCTCCCGGCGGAGAACGCCGCGATCAAGCAGGGCGTCGATCCGGAGCGCTTCACCTACGACAACATCGGCCGCATGAAGAAGCAGCTCCGCGAGTGGTCGATCAGCTACGACTGGGACCGGGAGCTCGCGACGTGCCACCCGGGCTACTACAAGTGGAACCAGTGGATCTTCACGAAGATGCTGGAAAGGGGGCTCGCGTACCAGCGCGAGGCCCCGGTCAACTGGTGCCCGTCCTGCAACACCGTCCTCGCCAACGAGCAGGTCGTGGACGGGCGCTGCGAGCGCTGCGGCACCGAGGCCGACCAGCGCCAGCTGAAGCAGTGGTTCATCCGGATCACGGACTACGCCCAGCGGCTGCTCGACGGCCTCGACCGGCTCCCGGGCTGGCCGGAGCCGGTGAAGGAGCAGCAGAGGAACTGGCTCGGCCGGAGCGACGGCGCGCGGGTCCGGTTCGAGGTCAAGGGGGTCCGGGGGGGCGTCGAGGTCTTCACGACCCGGCCGGACACCCTCTGGGGCGCCACGTTCATGGTCCTCTCGCCGGAGCACCCGCTCGTCGCGTCGATCGCGAACGACGAGGTGCGCGCGTACGTGCGCGAGGCGTCCCGGAAGTCCGCGATCGAGCGCCAGGCGGGGAAGACGGGCGTCTTCACCGGCCGGTCCGCCGTGAACCCGGCGACCGGCGAGGAGATCCCGATCTGGGTCGCGGACTACGTCCTCATGGGCTACGGCACCGGCGCGATCATGGCCGTGCCGGCGCACGACGAGCGCGACCACGAGTTCGCGCGGCAGTTCGGGCTGCCGATCCGGGCCGTGATCGAGGACGCTGCCGCGAAGGAAGGCGCGATGGTCTTCGAGGGCACGGCCGTCCGCTCCGGCCCGCTCGACGGGCTTCCGACGAAGGAGGCGATCCCGGCGGCGATCCGCTGGCTCGAGAGCAACAACCTCGGGAAGGGCGAGGTGGCCTGGAGGATCCGCGACTGGCTCGTCTCGCGCCAGCGCTACTGGGGCACGCCGATCCCGGTCATCCACTGCCCGGACTGCGGCGCCGTGCCGGTGCCGGAGAAGGACCTCCCGGTCGTCCTCCCGAAGGGCGTCGACTTCACGCCGACGGGGAAGTCCCCGCTCGCGTCGGTCCCGTCGTTCGTGCACGCGAAGTGCCCGAAGTGCGGCGGCAAGGCCGAGCGCGAGACCGACACGCTCGACACCTTCACCGACAGCTCCTGGTACTTCTTCCGCTACCTCGCGCCGCGCGACGAGAAGAAGCTCTTCGACAGGGCCGACGCGCAGCGCTGGTTCCCGATCGACCAGTACATCGGCGGCATCGAGCACGCCCGCGGGCATCTCCTCTACTGCCGCTTCCTCACGATGTTCCTGAAGGATCTCGGCTTCTCGCCGGTCGAGGAGCCGGTCGAGCGCCTCTTCACGCAGGGGATGATCTGCAAGGTCGCGTACCGCTGCGACGAGCACAAGTGGATCCACGAGAAGGACGTCGTGAAGGGCGAGGAGCCGAAGTGCCGCCACTGCGGCCGCGTCGTGACCGCGCGCGTCTACAAGATGTCGAAGACGAAGAAGAACGTGACGAGCCCGACGGAGCACCTCGGCGAGGTGGGCGTGGACGCGTCGCGGCTCTACACGCTCTTCATCGGCCCGCCGGAGATCGACGCCGAGTGGAACGACGACGCCGTGATCGGCCCGTACAAGTTCCTGCGGCGCCTCTGGGATCTCGCGCACAGGAACAAGGAGCACGTCCTCGCGTACCGGAAGGGGGGGGCTTCGGGGGACCGGGACCTCCGCCGGAAGACGCACCAGACGATCGCGGCCGTGACCGCGGACTTCGAGGGGTTCGGCTTCAACAAGGCGATCGCGCGGCTGATGGAGCTCGGCAACGCGATCGAGGGGAAGGACGGCGACCCGGCCGCGGGCGAGGCGCTCGCGGCGATGGCGTTCCTCCTCTCCCCGCTGGCCCCTCACATCGCCGAGGAATTGCACGCCCTTTTCGGAGGGACGGGCTCGATCTTCCTGGCCGGCTGGCCGACCGCGGATCCCGCCGTCGCCGCGGAGGACGAGATCGAGATCCCGGTGCAGGTGAACGGGAAGCTGAAGGGCCGCGCGAAGGTCGCGCCGGACGCCTCCGAGCAGCAGTGCGAGCGAGCCGCGCGCGGGGCGATCGCGGACCAGCTCGCCGGCCTGACGGTCGTGAAGGTGATCGTCGTCAAGGGCCGACTCGTCAACTTCGTGGTGAAGAACAAATGAAGATCACGCCGAGAGCCGAGGATTTCCCGCGCTGGTACCAGGATGTCGTGCAGGCAGGCGACCTCGCCGAGGCGTCGCCGGTGCGCGGCTGCATGGTCATCAAGCCGCACGGTTACGCCATCTGGGAGAACATCCAGGCGCCGCTCGACCGGATGTTCAAGGAGACGGGGCACCAGAACTGCTACTTCCCGCTCTTCATCCCGATGTCGTTCCTCGCGAAGGAGGCGGCGCACGTCGAGGGGTTCGCGAAGGAGTGCGCGGTGGTCACGCGGACACCGGGAACGGCATCGGCCCGGACCCGGAGAGCAGGCTCGAGGAGCCGCTCGTGGTGCGGCCGACGTCCGAGACGATCATCGGCCACATGTGGTCGAAGTGGATCCAGAGCCACCGGGACCTCCCGATGCTCCTCAACCAGTGGAACAACGTCGTCCGCTGGGAGATGCGCACGCGCCTCTTCCTGCGCACGGCGGAGTTCCTCTGGCAGGAAGGGCACACGGCGCACGCGACCGCCGAGGAGGCGCAGGAGGAGACGATCCGCATGCTCGACATCTACGAGCGGGTGTGCGAGGACGTGCTCGCGGTGCCGGTGCGGAAGGGGTACAAGTCGCGGCTCGAGAAGTTCCCGGGCGCAGACCGGACCTACACGGTCGAGGGGCTGATGCAGGACGGCAAGGCGCTCCAGATGGGCACCTCGCACAACCTCGGCCAGAACTTCGCGAAGGCGTTCGAGGTCCAGTTCCAGGACACGGACGGCCAGCGGAAGCACGTCTGGACCACGTCGTGGGGGCTCTCCACGCGCACGATCGGCGCGCTGATCATGGTGCACGGCGACGACAAGGGGATCGTGCTGCCGCCGCGCGTGGCGCCGGTGCAGGCGGTCCTTGTCCCGATCTACAAGAACGACGCGGAGAAGGCGGCGGTCTGCGCCGAGGGCGCTCGCATCGTCGCGGAGATGAAGCAGCAGGGGGTCCGGGGGCGGCTCGACGACCGCGACATGAAGCCGGGCCCGAAGTTCTTCGAGTGGGAGCAGAAGGGCGTGCCGGTGCGGCTCGAGCTCGGCCCGCGCGACCTCGCGGAGAAGAAGGTCGTGGTCGTCCGCCGCGACGACGGCAGCAAGAGCCCGGCGGCGATCGACGGGATCGCGAAACACGTGACGGCGATGCTCGACACGATCCAGCATGCGCTGCTCGACCGCGCCCGGAAGTTCCGCGAGACGCACACGCACAAGGCGGCGTCGATGTCCGAGCTGAAGGCCGCGCTCGACAAGGGCGGTTTCGTCGAGGCGTCGGTGGACGGGACGGACGACACCGAGCTGAAGATCAAGGACGAGACGAAGGCCACGATCCGCATCGTCCTCGAGGACGGCGCGAACCTCGGCACGTGCGTCCTGACCGGCAAGCCGGCGACGCGGCGCGCGCTGTTCGCGGTCGCGTACTGACCGGCTGACGCGCGCGAGCGCGCTCAGTGTCGACGTCGCTGTTTCGTGCCGGCTCCGTCGAACATGACGTCCATGTGGGAGTACCCGGACGGGATCCTGCCGGTGACGGCGCGATCGACGGCTGCCGCACAGGCGGGGCCGTCGACCGGAACCTCGGTGCTGATGCTGAGCAGGAGACTCGGCTCATCCCGCTCCGCGCTCACGACCTCCGTGACGGAGAACCGGGAGAGCCCGGGACTCGATCGGATCACCCCTTGGATCGCGTCCACGAGCTCCTTCGGAAGGGGTCTCTGCAGCCGTCGCGTGATGATCTCCTCTTCCGGCTGGATGGGCAGCGCCTGGAGATGGCGGCGGAGCGCCGTCGGGTCGCCGGTCAACAGGCCCCGCATCTCGTCCGGCAGCAGCTCCAGCGCGGCCGCGTGGAAGGGGTTCAGCACCGCGCCGCGGATCAGCCCGCCCTCCACCCATCGCAGGGCGCTCTCGAGGGCTGTTGCTCCGGACCACTCAAGAAGCTCGAGCGGACCGCCGTTCGTCTTCCACCCGCGCCGGTGGCCGACCGCGGAGAGGCTGCGGTCGTCGGTGAAGAGCGGGCAGAACGGGTCGCCCCGCGGACCGGGAAGGCAATGGAACGCGACATCGAGGCTTCCCGTGGGCACCGGCTTGGCGATCGGGAGGAGGAGCTTGTGCTTTCCGAGCAGCGACGCGAGGCGCTCCGTGTGGACGCGGAGTCCCCGCTGGGCATTCATGACGGCCTCGGTCAGCTCGGCCACGGGATCGCCCACGGGTACCTCCACCGGTGCCGCCCGGCGCGACCGATCGTAACGCCGGGCAGGGGCGGACAGCGCACCCGGAGGGGGTGTGGCCCGTGCGGCAGCGGTCTCTGTGGGTCACCCTGCGGCCCGGCGCCGCAGGGCTATCCACGCCCCGGGCAACGGGTTAGGAAGGCCTCGCGGGTCGGCCGTCGACCTGTCGATAGGTCCTCCGGGCTGCCCCCCCTGCGAGGTGAACATGACTCGTCGCGAACTCATCGCCGTGTGGATCGCCGCCGGGCTCATGGCGCTGATGCTGCTCGTGCCGCCGTGGGTCGTGCGCCAGGACGTCCGGAGCATCAAGGGGGAGCACCTCTCCTCGAGCGAGAACGTCGAGTACGCGTTCCTCCTGAGCCCGCCGAAGCGCTACTCGACGAGTGTCACGCCCGCGGAGGGCCTGCTCCTCGTCCAGTGGGGCGGCGTGGCGATCGTCCTCGCCGCCGTGCTCGTGACCTTCCGCGCGAACGCGGCCGGCCGGAAGCGGTAGTCTCCTCCGGGCACGGCCTGCGCCAGCGCCGGCGCACCTGCGCGGGTCCAATCCCCGCCGCTGCCGGGAGTTACGGCGGCCGCGCACCCTAACCGTTGACCTGCGAGCAGCCGATCTACCCAGTTTGGGTCACGCCGTAAGGGGCACGCCGCCGGAGGACATCATGGAGACGAAGCAGAAGGAGTCGATCGTTTCGCGCCTGTTCGGGTTCGGGAAGAAGAAGGAGGAGCCGCCCGTCGGCGCCACCCCCGAGGAGACCGGCTTCGCCCGCACCGAGACCGCGCCCGACCCCGCCGAGGACCAGGGTGTCACGATCCCCGAGCAGGTGATCCGCGTCCGCGGCAACAAGAAGGAGGAGGCGATCGGCGCCATCTCCGACAGCTTCAAGGAGCTGACGAAGCTCCTCGGATCCGTCGGGGACCGTCTCGACCGGCAGGACTCCCGCACCGCCGACCTCTCCGACCAGCTCCGCGAGCTCCCCGAGTACCTCCGCACCCTCCCGCGGCTGCACCAGGAGCAGAACGACGCGCTCATCGACATCGGCACGCACCTCGCGAGCCACGCCGAGGCGGCGCGCGCCGCCGGCCAGGAGCAGGCCTTCGCGCTCCGCCAGATCGGCGAGAAGCTCGCCGAGGGGACCGGCGCCGTCCAGGGGATGGCCGACGTCGTCTCGCGCCTGCCGGAGGAGATCCGGTCGCAGGCCGCCGCGCAGGAGGAGGCGCTCCGGCAGATCGCGACCGCCCACAAGCAGACCGCCAAGGTCGTCTACGCGGGCCAGCAGAAGTCGCTCCAGCTGTTCCAGCTCGCCACGCAGAAGACGATCCGGAACATCGAGCGCCAGCGCGAGGACATGCAGGTGATCCTCGACTCGTCGATCTCCAACATGAAGCGCATGTTCATCCTCGCGGCGGCCTTCATGGGCGCGGCGCTTCTCGCGACCGGCGCGCTTCTCTACTTCCAGTAGTCCCCCCCTCCGGGTAGACTCGCAGGCGACACGCGGGGCGGATGTCCGCCCCGCTCCCCGCGGGCTCCGGGAAGACGGTGCGAAACCGTCACGGGGCCGCCGCTGTGATCGACAAAGGGTGGGCACGATGCCACTGGGACGAGATGTCCTGGGAAGGCGCCCACCTGTCGTAAGTCAGAAGACCGTCCCGCGGGAAGGCTCCTAGGTCGACCGGGCTCGTCCCGGACCCGCGCGCTCGCGCCAGCGCGTCGGGGGCAGAAGTCTGGAGGTGCGCGATGCGCACTCTTCTTGCGTTCCTTCTCGCGGTCGCGTTGTCTGCATGCTCCGGGGGCTCGTCGGGCACCGACGACCAGGGAGGCGGCGGCGGGGGAGGCGGAGGCGGCGGGGGTGGAGGCGGAGGGGGCGGCGGGGGAGGCGGAGGAGGACCGCCGCCGGTCACCGTCACGCTCGACGACGCGGCGATCAGCCTCAACCACGCCGGCGGCTTCCCGTCCGATCTCGACGTGGACGGATCAGGGCGCCTCTTCACCTTCCCCGACGCGACGATCCCGGCGAAGCTCCGCGCCTACGACGTGAAGGCGGCCCCCGGAGCCCCCTCGCTCGAGGTCCCGATCGGGGCCGCGGACCTCGTGGACCACGATGGCGTGACCCCCGCGCGGGCCCCGACGACCTTCGGCAGCGGCCTCTTCGGCGCGTTCACCGGCGACATCGAGGTCGTCTCCGAGCGCTTCGTCCTCGTGACCGTCTCCGCCGGGAACTCCACGAGCACGGACACGAACGGCCCGCTCCGCCTCGCGAACCTCGTGGTGATCGACACGATGCTCTCGAAGGTCGTCCAGACCGTGAACCTCGCGTGGACGCTCGGGGCGCCCGGCCACACGAGCGGCGGGAGCGCGTACAGCGCGATCCCGCAGAGCCTCCCGTCGATGATCGCCGTCGTGCCGTCGACCGACGGCTCGCCGACCGCCAGCGTGTACGTGGCGATGTCGAACGGCGCCGGGACGACCGCGGGGCTCCAGGAGTTCTTCCACGGCACCGTCCAGTCGTGGAAGGCGGACTTCACGAAGGCGCAGCCGCTCTCGCCGGACACGGCCGGCAAGGCGCCGGGCGACGTGACGCGGACCTACGTCTCCGCGTACCACAACCCCGTCGGGTTCACCACCTACGGCAACCCGCACGGCGAGGCGTTCCTCGTGCTCACGAACGCCGGCGCCTCCCGGTTCAACGCGAGCTTCCTCGCCGAGCCGACGACGGACGCGGTGCTCGAGTTCCTCGACGTCCATGCGGACGCGTGGCGGGACAACTGGACGGTCAACCTCGGCGAGATCCTCCCGGCGACCGGCGCGCTCGCGCTCGGGAAGGACGGCGGGGGGATGCTCTACGGCGCGCTCTCGAGCCAGACCTTCGCGGCGGCGTACTTCGTGGACCTGTCGGGCCTCGACGAGGATCCGGTGGATCCTCTGAAGCTCCGGCTCCTGCGGACGGTCGAGCTCGCGCCGGGCGGGGCGACCACGATCGGGAGCGGCTACCAGCCCGGGTTCGCCGTCTCGCCGGACGGCACGCTCGCGTACGTCTCCTCGTTCAACGCGCGGGCGCTCCACGTGCTCTCGCTGCCGGGCGACATGGAGCTCGGCGACATCGGCGTGGACGAGGCCCCGTTCGACCGGCTGGGGCTCCTCGCGTCCTCTCCCGGGGCGCTCGCGGCCCCGGCGGGCGCATCGGCGGCGGTCTTCTTCGTCGTGAACGGCACCTACGACGCCAACTTCATGCCGCTGGCCTCGTCGTTCGTGGGCACGGTGAAGATCGGCGACTAGGTGCCGGGTCCGTTCCGGCAAGGCTGATGGCCGGAAGGCCCATGACCGCGGGCTTTCCGGCCTTTCCGGCCGTAGACTGCGCCGGATGAGATTCGCGAAGCGGATGGGGCGGCTCGGCACCGAGACCGCCTTCCAGGTCCTCGCCCGGGCCCGGGAGCTCGAGGCTCTGGGCCGCTCCGTCTGCCATCTCGAGATCGGCGCGCCCGACTTCGCGACGCCGCCTCACATCGTGAGCGCCGCGAAGGAGGCGCTCGACAAGGGCTACACGAAGTACGGCCCCGCGAACGGCGACCCGGAGCTCCGGAGGGAGATCGCGGCCTACGCGGGACGGCTCCGCGGCGTGTCGCTCGATCCCGACGGGGTCGTCGTCGTGCCTGGCGCGAAGCCGATCCTCTTCTTCACGCTCATGGCGCTCGTCGAGGAGGGGGACGAGGTCCTCGTCCCCGACCCCGGGTTCCCGATCTACGCCTCGGTCGTCGAGATGCTCGGCGGGAAGGTCGTGCCGTACCGCTTCGACGAATCGCGCGGGTTCGCGCTCGACCGGTCGACGCTCCGCCGCGCGAAGGGCGGCATCTTCAACACGCCGCACAACCCGACGGGCGGGATCCTCGTCCGGGAGGACTGGGACGCGATCTCGGCGCTCGGCCTCGAGTGGATCCTCTCCGACGAGGTCTACTCCGAGATCCTTTACGGCGCGGAGCACTTCTCCCCCCTCGCGCTCCCCCCGCTTCGGGACCGGATCATCCTCTGCGACGCCTTTTCGAAGACCTGGTCGATGACGGGCTGGCGCCTCGGCTACGGCATCATGCCGCGGCCGCTCGCCGAGCAGGTCACGCGTCTCCAGATCAACTGCACGTCGTGCGCGGCGACCTTCAGCCAGCGCGCGGCGCTGGCGGCGCTCCGCGGCCCTCGCGGCGAGGTGGAGGAGATGGTGCGGACGTTCCGGCGCCTACGCCTTCCCGCACGTCGGCCGCGACGGGGACGTTCTCGCGCGGCGGCTGCTCGAGGAGGCGGGCGTCGCGTGCGTCGCCGGCTCGTCGTTCGGCCCCGCGGGCAGGGAGCACGTGCGGTTCAGCTTCGCCGCATCCGAGGAGACGATCCGCGAGGCCCTGAAGCGGATCCGCGCGCTCCTTGCATAATGATCGGGTGGGTCCCAGGGAGGGTCCGTCCATGCGCCGTCTCATCGTGCTCGCGCTCGTCCTCGCCGCGCCCGCCGCCCGCGCGGCGCCGGAGGCCTCGCCGGAGCTCTCCGCCCTCGTGCCCGCGGAGACGCTCCTCCTCGTCGAGGGGAACGACCTCGACGGGAAGGGGTACTGCGGCGAGGGCACCGCGATGGGGAGGCTCCTCGCGGAGCCGGACGTCAAGCGGTTCCTGAAGAAGCTCGGGGAGTCGCTCCGGACGGCGTACGCGGGCAACGCCCGCCAGCCGCTCGCGATGTTCGGCCTCGCGCCGGAGGACTTCGACGGGATCTCGTTCCGGCGGGTCGGCTTCGCGGTCGTGGATCTCTCCCTCGAGACGCGGCAGCTGGACGCCGTCCTCTACCTGGAGACGCGCGAGGGCAGGGACAAGGTCGCGCGGATCCTCCGCGGGCTCCGCCAGGCGGCCGAGACCTTCCTCGCGGCGCAATTCACGGAGGAGGTCGTGCGCGGCCGGACGGTCGTCTCCACGGCGGCGCAGGGGCACGAGATCTCGTTCGCCGCGCAGGAGGACCGCTTCGTGATCACGACGCGGCGCGCGCGGATGGACGACGTGCTGAAGGCGTTGGACGAGGGGCATCCGGCGCCGCTCAAGGTGTCGCCGCGGATGGCGAGGCTCCGCGAACGGATGGGCGCCGCGCGGAACGCGATCGTCGCGTACGCCGACGCGCCCGCGATCGGCCGGCTCGCCCTCGCCGCGTTCCGGTACGGGCCCGGGGGCGACCCCGGCGAGGTCGGGCGGATCGTCAAGGCGCTCGGCCTCGACGCGGTCGAGGCGATCGGCTTCTTCGACATCCCCGAGGGCGACGGGTTCCGGACCGAGGCGGCTCTGCTGCTGAAGGAGCGGCGCGGCCTCTTCGCGCTCGCCCCGAAGGCGCCGCCGAGCCACCGGTTCGCGGCCATGACGCCGCCGGACGCGCTCGCCTACGGCGGCGAGATGTGCGACCTCGCGACGCTCTGGGACGGGATCCTCGCGATCGCGGGCGGGATCGACGGCGGCGCCCGCGCGCACCTCGAGCGGGGCGCGCGCGAGGGCGGCGCGGTGCTCGGCGTCGACCTCCGGAAGGACCTGCTCGAGGCGCTCGGGACCGAGTGGGCGGGGTACGTCGCGTGGCCGCCGGGCGGCGGGCTCCTCCCGGACGTCGTCCTCTTCGCGACCGTGCGGGACCGGGAGCGCCTCGCGAGGACGCTCGACGCGCTCGCCGACAAGGCCCGCGAGTTCCGCAAGCGCGGCTCGACCGTGACCTCCTCGCGCACCGAGTTCCGCGGGAAGGAGATCCGCTTCCTCGAGATCACGGACAGGCGCGGCGACCCGCGGCCGTACGCGCCGGCGTGGGCCTTCGGCGACGACTTCGTCGTGTTCGGCCTCTGCCCCCAGACCGTGAAGCACGCGCTCATGGAGAAGGAGCGCCCGCTCGGGAGGCCGGCAGCGGGACTCGCGGCCCGCAGCGACTTCCAGTCGCTCCTCGCCGCCGCGCCGAAGTCCACGGTCAGCGCGACCTACATCGACGTCGGCCGCGTCGTCACATGGCTCTACGCCGCGGGCGTCCCGCTCCTCCAGGTGGCGCAGGGTGCGGTCCACCGCCAGCTCCAGATGGTCGGCATCCGGCTCAACTTCGAGGACCTCCCGACCGCCGACGTGCTCGCCCGCCACCTCGAGGGGATGCTCCTCTACACCGCGGTCGAGGACGACTGCGTGCGGATGGGCTATGTCTCGCAGATCGGCGCGCCCCTCGCCGTCGCGCCCGCGTTCCTCCTCGCGGGCGCCGCAGGGATCGTGCTCGGCGCCCGGCAGGGCGCCGCGCGGGAGCAGGCGGAAGCC
>JAKLKT010000086.1 GCA_023150495.1 Planctomycetota bacterium | reverse complement strand
ATCTCGTCGATCCTCGTCTTCCGGAGGAACCGGCCGACGCGGGTGACCCGCGGGTCGTCCTGCTGCGCCCACTTCGGCGTGCCGCCGGCCTCGGCGTCCACCCGCATCGACCGGAACTTGCAGAGGGTGAACGTCTTGCCGCCCTGCCCGACGCGCTCCTGCCGGAAGAGGATGGGGCCCCTCGACTCGAGCCGGATGGCGACGGCGGCGAAGAACAGGATGGGCGCGCTCAGCACGAGCCCGAGCCCGGCGACGACGACATCGAACACGCGCTTCGTGATGTTCCTGAGCCGCGTGTTGATGAAGCCCTCGGAGAAGATCAGCCAGCTCGGGCGGAGGTCCTCGACCGGGATCTTCCCGGCGATCTCCTCGTGGAGCCGCGCCTCCTCGGCGATCTCGGTCCCGGAGAGGCGCACCCGGAGCAGCTCCTCGAGGGGGAGCCCCTTGCGCCGGTCGTCGACGGCGACCACCACCTGGTCGACGCGGTGCTCGGCGACGACGCTGCCGATGTCCCGGTAGGTGCCGAGGACGGCGCGGCCGCCGATCCGCCACTCGCGCCCCTCCTCCTCCTCGCTGAGGAAGCCGACGAGCTCGTAGTCGCGGGCGCACAGGTCGAGGATCTCGCGCGCGGTGCGCTGCGCCTCCTTGCCGACGCCGAGGAAGAGGAGGCGGCGGCGGAAGCGTCCGGTGCGGCTCACGTACTCGAACCCGACGCGCCCGAGGATCACGAGCGGCACGAACCCGACGACGAAGGTGAGGGGGGCGACCCACTCGTCGAGAAGCAGGTGCCAGACGCCCACGGACGCCGCGGCGCCGAGGCCGAGGCCGAGCGCGAGGCGGCGCCAGAAGACCTTCCGGCTCGGCACGCGCCGGAAGGAGTAGAGGCCGGACCAGAAGAACGCGACCTTGAGCGCGGCCATGATGAAGACCGCGTTCGCGACCGAGAGCGGCGACCGGAGCGGCGAGACCCAGCCGGAGTGGGCGAACGCCGACGCCCCGAGGAGCGCCCCGACCATGAGGAGGTCCTCGACCACGACGTAGAGAAACGTCGCGGCCCGCACGCGCACGCCGGCCACGTTCACCGGCTTCCTATCGACCTCGCGCGGCCTCCGAGTGAAGAAGGGGAGGGGGCCGGGGGGAGGGGGGTGCCGCCGTAAGCCCTTGCCCAGCAGTCGCTTGGGATCGAGGGGATCGAGCGCCCGACGATCCGGCAGCAGCAGCCCCGCAACAGGAGTGCGAGCGCATCAAAGCCGCGGAGGGACTCGGCGGCGACGGTGACGCGCTCCCGCCGGCGGGGGCGTCGGACGCGATCATGTGCCCGGACGGCGACGCACTGCTTGCCGGTCCCGCCGCATGCGAGCGGGAGCGGATGTCATCGGGGCGCTGGGCCGGCCGGCTCAGGCTCGGAGGGCTGGCCGCAAGCATCGAGGGCCTTGCGGATGGCGTCGACCACCGTCGGATCGCGTTCGACCTTGAGCCGCTGGCTGAGAGCTTCCCGCGCCGGGGGCCCGCCGATACTCCCGAGCGCCCGGGCGGCGCCGCTCCGGGTCCACAGGTTCTCGTGCGCAAGCGCCTTCACGACGTCGGACACGACCGGCTGCGCGGCCACCCCCATCTTGCCCGCCTCGCTGATCCCCTCGGGCGATCCCTCCGCAACGGACTCCCGGACGACCTTGAACAGCGGCTCGGGATCCTTCGTGATGAACCAGATCGCCCCTGCCGCCGCGGCACGACTCTTCCCCACAAGGAGCTCTCGCAGCCTCGGAACGGCCGGGGCTGCGGCCTCTCCGATGTGGCCCAGCGCCCGGGCGGCGTCGACGGGATCGTCGTCAAGCAGTCTTACGAGGTCGGGGACCAACTCGGGCAGCTTGAGTTCACACAAGTTGATCGCGAACAGCGCATTGGACCGAACCCGTTCGACATCGTCCGCCAGAGCCTTGCGCAGGACGGCCGCGAGCCGAGGGGCATCCTTGCAACGATGGAGGCAATCGACGGCATTGTAGCGGACGGTCACGTCCTCGTCCCCGAGCGCCGCGTCGATGAAGTCGACCGCTTCCGATGGGCGCCCCTCAGACGCCTTGAGGTTCTCCCGATCGAGCCATGCGATGTGGTCGTTCATGGCGCGGTAGGCCTCGCGCCGGATCGCGACTTCCTTGCTCCGGAGATGCTCGCGGATGAGCGGCCACGGGACCTCCCCAAGGCTGAGATCGGAGTCCGCCCGTAGGCCACGCGCGACGACGGCGGGACTCGGGTCCTCGATCGCACCCACGATCGCCGCGGTGCGCTCGGCCTCGTCCCTCTTTTCGTCCGTCGCCACGCTGAAGCGCCCCGCCCAACGCACCTCCCAGTCCTCGTCGGGAACGTAGCTCTTCATCCTGGTTACGGCCGCCAACCTCAACCCCGGATCCTCGCTCTTGAGGAGGTCGCGGTCGCCCCTGAGCCACGCCTCCCGCCAGGCGGCGTCCCGGAGGAAGCGCAGCGCACGCCGGGCGAGCCGCTCGGCACCCTGTTCCAAGTCGGAGTCGTGGTTGCACATCAGATCCACGATGAGGTTCCCTTCGCGGATCACGGTCCGGCGAGGGCATCCCGAGGAGAGCCACGCGTAGTGGATCGTCCACTCGTCCGACTTCCGCACAAGGCTGATGCCCGTGAAGAGGCCGGCGCCGACGCAGTTGTCGCAGGCGGCCTCGATCGCCTTCGTCCACGCCGCGTGAAGCTCGCGCGCCGCCGCCTCGCTCTCGCAGACGAGGACGAAAGCGCCGGCGTCCAGCCTCGAGGCGACCCTGAACCCCTCGCGAAACCCCTCGGCCGCGTCGCCTGCCATCGCGCGCACGTAGGGCAGCGCGATCACGTCCAGGTCCGCATCCCCGCGCTCGCGAACAAGCCACCGGCGCAGGTCTTCGGCGACGGGGCCCCAGCGGGAAGGTTCGCTCTTTCCGAGGTACTCCTCGGGCCGGGAGACTTGCCCGAGCGTGGGCGGCGAGCGGACGATCTCCCGCATGGCCTCGTCGTAGCCGAGCCTCTCGACCACCGCCTCGATGAACTTCGCCCCTTGCAGATACGGGAAATAGCTGTCCTGCGCGTCGATCTGCTCCCGCTTTCGCGCGAACTCCTTGGCGCTCGGCAGGGGATCCGTGCGCTCCTTGATGTACCGGTCGTACGTGTCGGCGAGCCCGATTCGCGCGGCGATCTTCCGGGTGAGGTGTTCGGCGTGGCCCTCGCACACCGCACGGCGCGCCTCGAGATCCGCTCGACTGCGCATCGACTTCAGGAACGCCGGGGGCACGAGGTGGCGGTGCTGGTGGACGTGGATCAGCTCGTGAAGGAGGATGACGTCGAGCGCGCGAGGATCCTGCTTGAACTCCGAGGCGGGGAGGAGATCGAGGAATGCTCGGTGGATGCTCTTCCCTTCCGACGGGTCGGGGAAGCGGATCCGGCCCTCCAGGACGCTCGCGAGGGCAAACTCGGCGGAACCCGCTGCCCTCTGCTTCACCTCGGCTTCGAGGTCGGCGCCCGTGGGCCCGTTCTCGATCCGGGAAAGCAGGTCGCGCGCCAGCGGTATGTTCTCCTCTGCGATCTTCTCCCGCGGGAGAACGAGGATCTCGACGTCCGGCAGGGGCCGCCCGATCTCGCGCTCGACCTCGGGCCGGAGCGCCTCGAGGCGCGCGCGAAGCTCGGCGAGGTAGGGGTCGGAAGGCGGATCCGGCGCCCGCTCGCAAGCGAAGGCGAGCAGCGACAGCAGGGCCGGCGCGGCAAGCGACCGGCGCAGCGTCATCGCAAGGCGGCCTTCTGGCGCTGCAACGCGAGGGAGAGGGCCGCGGATTCCTTCACCTTCGGGACCGGATCCATTTCCTCCGCGTGCCGCAAGGCGTCGAGCGTCGCGTTCGAGACGCCCGCCATCGCGCCGAGCGCGTCGGCCGCCGCCTCGCGCACCCGGGCATCGGCATCCTTGGCAAGCGCTTCGGCCAGCGCTTCCTCGACATCCGCACGACCCTCTGCACCGTGCCCGAGCGCGAATGCGGAGTGCGAGCGGACGGAGGCACTCGCGTCCCCGCGAAGCGCGAGGATCAGCGCCGAGGCGGTCGCGTCGTCGCAGGGGCCGAACTGGCGGAGGGCGTTCGCGGCATCCGTGCGCACGCCGTCCGAAGGATCCCGGAGCGCGGCGATGACGTCGGCACGCAGGTCCAGAAACGCCGTCATGTCTTTCCCGGGGGTGGACCGCCGTCCGATGGCCTCGGCCTCACGCGCGACCCGCGCGGCCATCGCCCCGTATCTGATGACCTGCAGCGCGCGGGCACGCTGGCGCGGGGTGCCTGAGCGCAGCAGCTCCTGCACCGCCGGAGCCGCCGCGTTGCCGATGCCGATCACGATGAACCCGCAGTCCATGGCCAGCCGCTCGTCCTCGCCGCGCAGCGCCGCCATGAGATACGGCAGGGCCTTCGCGCCACGCCGGACGAGCTCGTCGGCGACGTCCGTTGGGCCCGTGGACTCCCGAAGCCGTTCGAGGAGCTCCGCGGTCGGGACGTCCTTCAGCGGATTGGCAGGTGCCGCCGGGGGCGCTTCACGCTCGCATCCGGAGATCCCCCACGCGGCAAGCAGGCACAGCGCGAGACGCGCCATGCCGGAGATCATACCCGGATCGGCGGCGCTACGGCGCGGCGAGCTCGCGCGGGAGCGAGAACTGCACGCGCTCCTCCGCGACCTTCAGCGTCTCGATCCCCCGCGCCCCCTTCGATTCGAGCGCATGGAGGAGCTCGCGCACGAGCTCCTCCGGCGCCGACGCGCCGGCCGTCACGCCCACCGCGCGCGCGCCTTCGATCCACTTCGGGTCGAGATCCCTCGCCGATTGCAACAGGTAGGAGCGTGCGCCCGCCTGCCGCGCAACCTCCACGAGCCGGTTCGAGTTCGACGAGTTCGGCGCGCCGAGCACGAGGATCACGTCGCACTTCGCGACCAACGCCTTCACCGCGTTCTGGCGGTTCTGCGTCGCGTAGCAGATGTCCTCCTGCTTCGGCTCCTCGATCGACGGGTACTTCCTCCGGAGCGCGGCCACGATCTGCTTCGTGTCGTCCATCGAGAGCGTCGTCTGCGTCACGTACGAGACGTCGTGCGACGGGTCGATCTCGAGCCGCTCGACGTCCTCGACCGTCTCGACGAGCGTCATCGTGCCCAAGGGCACCTGCCCGAGCGTGCCCTCGACCTCCGGGTGGCCCGCGTGGCCGATGAGCACGATGTGCCGGCCCTTGCCGACCATCGCGTCGGCCTCGCGGTGCACCTTCGTCACGAGCGGGCAGGTCGCGTCGATCGCGCGCAGCCGGCGCTCGCTCGCCTCGTCCACGACCGCCCGGGAGACGCCGTGCGCGGAGAAGATCACGACCGCGCCGCGCGGGACGTCGCGGAGCTCCTCGACGAAGACCGCCCCCTTGGCCCGCAGCTTCTCGACCACGTGGCGGTTGTGGACGATCTCGTGCCGTACGTAGATCGGGGGCCCGAACTTCTCGAGCGCCCGCTCCACGATCTCGATCGCCCGGTCCACGCCGGCGCAGAAGCCGCGGGGCTCGGCGAGGACGACCTTGAACATCAGGGAGAGCGTCGCACGACCTCGCCATCCTGCAAGATCCTTCGTCGTATCATGGGGCCCGCCGATGAGACACCTGGCCATCCTCCTCGCGGCCGCCGCGGCATTCGCGGACGACGGCGGCATCGCCCCCGCAACCCGCTGGAGCCACGCGCGCGGCGCTGCCTCGAACAGCGGCCAGAGCCGCGCCGAGCCGCCCGAGACGTTCGGCGGCATCAAGTGGACCTACAAGGCGAAGGCGGTCCTCTTCCCGCCCGTCGTCTGGGACGGAGCGATCTTCCTCGTCGACGGCGACGCGAAGGCGGCCGATCTCGTCGCGATCGACGCCGAGACCGGGAAGCCGTGGGGGAAGACCGGCGTGCGCGCGCCGGGGCAGCCGGCCCTCGCCTCGCGGAGCGCGTTCCTCGTCGAGGAGGGGAAGACGCTCGTCCAGATCCACCTGGACGGCCGCACGCTCTCGCGCCAGTGGACCTTCGACGTGGGCGCCGGCGCCTCGCCGCCGCGCATCGTGGACGACGAGATCTACGTCACGACGCCCACGGCGCTCCTGAGCCTCCGCCCCGGGCTCTCCCGCCCGGCGTGGAAGGTCGAAGGCGCGTTCACGGGCGAGCCCGCGGCGCGCGACGGCCACGTCTACGCGCTCCGCCGCGACGGCGCGAAGCTCGTCCTCTCCGCGTACGCCCGCGCCGACGGGAAGGAGGCGACGTCGGTCACGATCGCCGATCCCGCGGAGGCGGGCCCCGGCGGGCGCATCGTCGTCGGCAACCGCATCGTCGGCGCGCTCCTGCCGCCGGAGAAGGCGCAGACCTGGGCGGTCCTCGCGCGCAACGCCGGCACGGCGGAGCTCACGCTCTCGCGGACGGAGAAGCTCCTCACCGAGCCCTTCGTGGGCGACCGCCTGCTCCTCGCGATGTCGCCGGACCGCGCGTGGACCATGTACTACACCGACGACAAGAGCCCCCGGGTCCCGCGCGTCGCCGCGGCGGACCGCCCCGAGCTCTTCGAGGCGCCGGCCGCCGCGATCTGGCTCGGCGAGTCCTGCCAGGTCTACGGCGACTGGTGCGGCGACCTGATCGGCAACGCGGTCTTCTGGCACGCGCGCGAGCGGCCGGGAGGCGCGGTGCTCCGGAAGGGGCTCCGCTTCCACGCCGTCCCCGCGCGCGACGCCCTCCTGCTGCTCGTGCCCGCGGACGGCAAGTCGATGCTCGCGCTCGTTCCGGAGGAGATCGGATGAGAACCCTCGCGACGATCCTGCTCGTCCCCGCGCTGGCCGCGGCGGATACCGTCGTGCTGCGCGACCGGACGATCCTCGAGGGGCCGGTCACGAGGAGCGACGCGTCGCTCGCGGTCGCGGGCCGCTCCGTCCCCCTCGACGAGGTGCTCCTCTGGGAGGACGAGAAGGGCCTCGCGCTCCACGCGCCGTCGTTCGAGGCGCAGCTGGACGCCTGCCGCGCGCTCGCCGTGCGGGAGCGGCTCGCGCAGTGCAGGAAGCTCTTCCCCGAGGCTGTCGCGGCGGGCGCGGTGGACGCCGCGCGGGAGATGCTCGTGCTCGCAGCCCTGTCGGGACTTCCCGCGAAGGAGGCGGCCGACTGGGACAAGCGGCTGCTCTCCGCGGAGAGAAAGGAGGGGGCGGCGGGGGCCGCGCCCGACGCGGGCACCGTGCTCTCGGATCTCCTCTGCAAGCGCGCGAAGGCGGAGCTCGGCGCGGGCGAGGGGCACGAGCTGCGCGGCCGGCAGCTCCTGCGCGCGGCGCTCCGGATGAACGAGGCGAACGAGGCCGCGCTCGCGCTGCTCGAGGAGATCGCGCCGGAGAGCCCCCCCTTCGCGCGCCCGCTCGAGGGCCGGCCGGATCCCGTCAAGGCGCGCCGCATCTGGCTCGACTGGGAGGTGGACGTTCTGCGCGGCGAGGTGCGCCCGCTCGGCCGCCGCGCGCCGGACATGGAGCGCGCGCGCAACGTGTGGCGCAAGGACCTGAACGGGGTCGAGACGCGGGAGGAGGGGGCGGAGATCGTCTTCCTGACGCCGATCGACGACCGCACGGAGATCCTCGGGAAATGCGTGCGGTACGCGAAGATCACGAGCCGCGCGCTGGCGAGGATCTTCGCCACGGACAACCCGAGGCGGGACGACAACGAGCCGCTCGTCATCTACTTCTTCGAGTCGCGGGACGCCTACGTCGAGAGCCTCGGCGGGAACCCCATGGCCCGGATGTCGCTCGGCGTCTACTCGCGGAGCGACAACGTCTCCCGCTTCTTCTGGCCGGAGACGCCCGACGCCACGCGCGAGGTGCGCCGGGTGTTCGTGCACGAGCTGACCCACCACTGGATCGAGCGCAGGAACCCGCGCTGGCACGCGAGCGACTTCTCGACGGACGAGAACCGCGGAATCGTGCCCGGCTACTGGGTCGTCGAGGGCTTCGCCACGTTCATCGAGGAGGGGAGCTACGACATCGAGACCTACAAGTGGTCCAACTTCGCGCCGCATGCGGGCAGCCTCAGCGTGGTCGCGGCGCTCTCGAAGGAGAAGGAGAGGACGCTCATCGACTGGGAGAAGCTCTTCGGGCTCTCGCAGGCGGAGGCGCAGGGGGAGTGGGTGAAGAAGCCGGGCGTGGTCGCCACGGCCAAGAAGACCTGGGGGATCACGCCGCAGCCCTTCGCCGTCGGACGCCTCTTCTACGAGCAGTCCGCGGCGGCGTGTCACTACCTCTACTGGGCCGAGGACGGGAAGTACCGCGGCAATCTCATCGACTTCATGACGGCGCACTACACCGCGAAGCGCGAGGGCACCGACATCAAGACCGCGTTCGGCCTCACGCCGAAGGACCTGGGCGCCCGGATCGAGGAGTTCGCGAGGAAGGTCACCGACGGCGCCTGGCGCCCGACGAAGCCGTAGGCGGGAGAAGGGGGGGCTCCGGGGGCCCCGCTTCCGCCGAGGCCACGGCGGGCGAGGCGTGATCGTCCCGATCCGGGACGACCCTCCCCCCCGGCCCCCCCTCTTTCCTTTGCCGGAGGCCGATGAGGATCTCATGGACCCCGGCATGAAGCTCCGCCAGGAATTCATCGCCCGCGAACGTGCCGCGCTCCGCGACAGCAGCATGCGCGAGGCGGGCAAGGGGCTCTCCGGCGCCATGAGCGGCGTCTTCGCGATGCTCATCGCGATCGGCGTGACGGTCGTCGTGACCCGGATCGGCTTCTACTGGCACTCGTTCCTGCTCGAGTTCCTGTTCGCTGCGTTCGCCGGATACTTCGTCCAGCGGACGGGCGGCGGGCTCCTGAAGGGCGTGCTGCTCCTCCCGCTCGCGTACGGCGCCGCCTTCCTGATGCGCCGGATGGGGTGGGACCCGTCCTCGATGCTCGCGGCGGAGTCGATCCTGATCTCGGGCCACGGCCACCTGCTCGCGGTCTGCTGCCTCGTCGGCTGCGGCGGCGTCTCGGGCTACGTCCTCGAGTCCCGCCGGTAGCCGGGAACGGCGCCCGTCCGGCTTTCTTGGCGGCGTCCCCGGTCCCGGCGATTCTCTAGGCATCTCGGACCGCATCACGATCGTCGAGCGCAATCTCCACGCCTACCTCGAGGCCGCGGAGGCGGCGCCGCGCCTCCCGCGCGACGCGCCGCTCCGCCCGGGCGGGCGGCGGCTCGCGCGGCAGGCCCTC
>JAKLKT010000085.1 GCA_023150495.1 Planctomycetota bacterium | reverse complement strand
GGCACCGAGGCCTTCCCGAGGCTCAGGATCGGCGTCGGGGAGCCCTCGGGGCCGGCGGAGCGGTACGTCCTCTCCGCCTTCCCCCCTGTGGAGCGGGAGGCCGCGGCGGAAGCCGTCGCGCGCGCGGCCGAGGGGGCCCGGCTGTGGATCCGCCTCGGCGGGGAGCGGGCGATGGGGGAGGTGAACCGCCGCGATCTTGACCCTCCCGCAGGCCGCGCGTAGCCTAACGGGCTTCCCCTGAAGGGCCACTGAAGATGTACCCGTACGAGGCGATGTTTCTGGTCGATCCCGTGAAGCACGGCGAGGATGCCGCCGCCACGGAGAAGGTCGTGTCCGCGCTCCTCGAGAAGCACGGCGCGAAGGTCACCCGGTTCGAGAAGTGGGATGACCGCAAGCTGGCCTACGACATCAAGGGCCACAAGCGCGGCATCTACCTCCTCGCGCTCTTCGAGATGCCGGGGGCGAACCTCGCGTCGCTCCGGGGCGACTGCGAGCTGAACGAGACGATCCTCCGCCAGCTGATCCTGCGCCTCGACACGGACATCCCGACCTACCTCGAGCAGTGCGCCAAGTACCAGGAGAAGACGCGGGAGGAGCTCGAGAGCCGCCGCGCCGCCCGCCGCGAGGACGAGGAGCAGGGCGAGGAGGGGATCGAGGATTTCGCGAGCGTGCAGGAGTAGCGCATGAGGGAGAAGCGGGAGAAGCGCGAGAAGCGCGACAAGAAGAAGTTCAAGCGGTTCCAGGCCCGGACCTGCCGCTTCGAGCGCATGGGCGTGGAGCTGATCGACTGGAAGGATGTCGCGACGCTCCAGCGTCTCTGCACCGGCCAGAGCATGGTCCTCGCCCGCAAGCGGTCGGGGACGAGCGCGCTCTTCCAGCGCAAGGTCAAGGAAGCCATCAAGCGGGCGCGCTTCATGGCGCTGATCCCGTACGAGGGGAGCTGAGCCATGGTCGCGCGCGTCCGCCGCAACGTGAAGGTCCTCCTGCTCGAGGACAACGAGCACCTGGGCGAGGTCGGCGAGGTCGTCGACGTGCGCCCGGGCTTCGCCCGCAACTTCCTCTTCCCGAACGGCGTCGCGTGCCCGGTCACGCCCGAGGCGCTCCAGCGCGTCGAGCGCGCCCGCGAGCATGCGAAGAAGGCCCGCGCCGAGAAGGCGAGGAAGGTCGCCGACCTCGCGAAGCTGCTCGAGGGCCTGTCGCTGACCCTCGAGGAGCGCGCGAGCGAGGAGGGGCATCTCTTCGGCTCGGTCGGCGCCGCGGCGATCGCCGCCGCGCTCCACGACCGGAAGCTCGAGGTCGACGAGCGGATGATCGCGCTCGAGAGCCCGCTCAAGGAGCTCGGGATCTACAACGTCCCGGTCCGCCTCGACGCCGACAACGCGGTCGAGATCCGCGTCTGGATCGTCGAGCCGTCGAGCGCGGCGTCGCAGTAGCCGCGGGAGCGATCCGGGGGGAGGCTCGGAACCCCCTTCCCCCCTTCCGCGACCATCCCCCGATCCCGCACCGGTTCCCTCCCGCTTGCGAACCGGGTTCGCGCAGGCTCTCCACCGGCTCTCCACGATTTTCGTCCCCGGCGTGATTAGGCTCGTTGAGGCGTTCCCTCTTGGGCGCGCCAGCGCTACCCTGCGCCGCCTCGGCAACTCATGGACTCCGCACAAAGAAGCTTCACCCGCCTCCCCCCGCACAGCGAGGACGCGGAGCGGTCGCTGCTCGGCGCGATCCTCCTCGAGGGGGACGTGCTCACCGTGGTCCTGCCGCTCGTCAAGGCGGAGGACTTCTACGCGACCGCGCACCAGAAGATCTTCGAGGCGTGCTCGCACCTCTACCACCAGGGGTCGAGCCGCATCGACCCCGTGCTCATCAAGGCGGAACTCGAGCGTCGCGGGGACCTCGGGAAGATCGGCGGGGAGGCGTACCTCGCGCAGCTCGCGGCGCAGGTGCCCTCCGCGGCCGGCGCCGCGGACTACGCGCGGATCGTGAGCGAGAAGGCCGTCACGCGCAACCTGATCCACGTCTGCACGTCGATCCAGTCCGCCGCGTACGAGGGCAGCCAGCCGGGCCACGAGCTGCTCGACTGGGCCGAGGCGCAGGTCTTCGCGCTCTCGCGCGGCGCCGCCGACACGGAGACGGTCTCGATCCAGTCGATCCTCAACGAGACGTTCGACGAGATCCAGCAGCTGATCGACACCGGCGGCGCGATGACCGGGCTCACCACGGGCTACCTCCAGCTCGACCAGATGACGGCGGGGCTCGGCAAGGGCGACCTCGTGATCGTGGCCGGCCGGCCGTCGATGGGGAAGACGACCTTCTGCAACTGCATCGTCGACCACGTCGGCGTGAAGGAGCGGAAGCCGGTCGTCTACTTCAGCCTCGAGGTGAGCCGGCAGCACCTCGTGCGGAACATGCTCTGCTCGCGCGCGCGCGTCGAGCTGCAGCGCGTGCGGCGCGGCGACCTCGCCAACGAGGACATCCAGAAGCTCACCGAGGCGGCCGACCAGCTCATGGAGGCGCCGATCTTCGTCGACGACTCGAGCGCGACGACGGTGATCCAGATGCGCGCCAAGGCACGGCGCATCAAGCAGCGGAGCGGCCTCGCGCTGGTCGTCGTCGACTACCTCCAGCTCATGGAGACGGGCACGGCGGAGAACCGGCAGCAGGAGATCGCCCAGATCAGCCGCAGCCTCAAGGGCATGGCGCGCGAGCTGGAGGTCCCGGTGATCGCGATCTCCCAGCTCAACCGCGGCGTGGACAGCCGGGAGAACCGGACCCCGCGCATGAGCGACCTGCGCGAGTCGGGCGCGCTTGAGCAGGACGCCGACCTGATCCTCTTCCTCTACCGCGAATCGCAGTACAACCCCACGCCCGAGAACGCGCGGGATGCCGACGTGATCATCGCGAAGCAGAGGAACGGCCCGACCGGGCGGGTCCCGCTCCACTTCTTCGGCCACATCCTCCGGTTCGAGACTCCGGCGTTCGAGAACGCGGGGGCGGACGGGGGCAGGCCGTAGGCTCTTGCGGGCCCCTTGGCGTCGCGCGGACGAGGGCTGCCCTCCGGATGCGTCGGCGGATCGACACGGCGGGCGGGGATTCGCGCGCGGCGGCGCTTCCGCGGGCGGCCCGCGGGCCGTCGGCGGCTATAATCCGCCCTCCATCGTGCGGGGTCTCTGGGCGGCAACGGCGTTCCTCGTGCTCACTTCCCTTGCGGGGGCGCAGGAGCCGGCGTCGCCGCCCCCGCCCGTGCCCGGCGCCGGGAAGAAGGTGGTGAAGGTCCAGTTCGAGGGCAACCGGCGGTACACCCAGGAGTTCCTGCGCGAGCAGGTCGCGTCGAAGGAGGGCGAGGCCTACGATCCCGGGCTCATCGGGCGCGACTCCCAGGTGCTGCGCCAGTACTTCGCGGCCGTCGCCGACACCATCGTGAAGGAGGTGGAGGGCGGCGTCGAGATCACCTTCGTCGTGCTCGACAAGTCCGTCGTCGGGCAGGTGGTGCTCCAGGGGCTCGCGCGCGTGCGCGAGGACGACATCCGGCCGCTGCTCACCACGCGGCCGGGCCGCCCGCTCCTCGAGCACGCGCTGGAGGCCGACCGCCAGCTCATCGAGCGGCTCCACCGGCAGAAGGGCTACTACTTCGTCGATGTCCACTGCTACCGCCGCCAGGCGAAGAAGGCCGACACCGAGGACATCGTCTTCCAGGTGATCCCGAAGTCGCGCGTCAAGGTGCGGCAGGTGATCTACGAGGGGAACAACTCGTTCGAGCCCGACCAGCTCTCGCGGTTCCTCCAGAACAGCGACCACTACCGGCGCACCTGGCTCGGGCTCGGCGCGGTCTTCGGCGGGCGCTACTACGACCGGCAGGCGGTCGAGCAGGACCGCCGGAAGATCGAGGTCTACTACGAGCGCGAGGGGTTCCTGGACGTGCGCGTCGTCTACGTCGGGACGTCGTTCGACGAGGACCGCGAGGAGGCGATCCTCCGCTACCGGGTCGAGGAGGGTGCGCGGTACCGCGTGAACTCGTTCCAGGTCGAGTTCGCGCCCGACAGCCTCCCCGACCCGGAGGACCGGGCCTACCTCTCCCCGGCGTCGCTGGAGACCCTCTCGCTCCTCGAGTTCCAGCAGCCCTTCCGTCTCGCGGACCTTTCCAGCACGGAGCGGCAGATCCGCAACCGCCTCTGGGAGCGTGCCTACGCCAAGAGTTCCGTCGAGGTGAAGAACACGCGGGATCCCGAGCACCACACCGTCGACGTGAAGTTCGTCCTCCGCGCGGGCCCGAAGGTCAGGCTCGGCCGGAACCGCATCTACGGCAACACCTACACGAAGGACAACGTCATCCGCCGCCAGTTCCGCCAGGGGGCGCTCCCCGGCGAGCCGCTGGACATCGAGGAGCTGCAGGCCGCGCAGACCCGCCTGCTGCAGTTGCGCTACTTCTCGGTCGTCCGGTACGGCGACGGGCTCAACCCGTGGGGCCTCGTGCAGGATCCCGCCTCGACCGAGCCGGACGTGTGGGACACCGAGGTCGAGGTCGCCGAGGACGACACGAGGAGCTTCAACTTCGGCGCGGGCGTCTCGACGGACGGCGGCGCCTACGCCCAGGTCTCGGTCACGTGGCGCAACTTCGACATCAAGAAGCTCCCGAGCTCCCCCTTCGGCGTCTTCGACCAGGAGGCGTTCCGCGGCGGCGGGCAGACCTTCTCGATCTCCGCGGCGCCGGGCACCACCTACTCCAACTACGGCATCAGCTTCGCCAACCCCGCGATGTGGGACTCGCGCTGGTCCTTCGACACGAGCATCTTCCGGAACGTCGCCTTCTACGACACCTACCGCGAGACGACCGACGGCGGGTACCTCCGCGTCGGCCGCTTCCTCGATCCGCTCTACGTGTGGCGCATCTCCTTCGAGTACGGCCTCTCGTGGGTGACCATCTCCGACCCCGACTTCGACGCCCCGCAGAACGCGCTCGACATCCAGGGGCGCACCACGGAGAGCGGGATCAAGCTCACGCTCCGCCGCGCGAAGCGCCGCGAGGCGGACGCATTCCTGAACGGCCACATCACGACCGTCAGCGGGTCGCTCTTCGGCGCGTTCCTCGGCGGCGAGGTCGACGTCGTGAAGGCGCAGCTCGAGCATCGCGCCGGGTGGCGTGCCTTCCCGACCAAGTCCGGCGGCTGGCACCGGGTCATGGCGGTCGTGAGCGTCGACTGGGCGGAGGCGTTCGACGAGACGGACGAGGTCCCGATCTTCGAGCGCTACTTCCTCGGCGGGCGGAACCTGCGCGGGTTCGAGTTCCGCGGCGTGGGGCCGCGATCCAACGGATCCCCGCAGGGCGGCGAATTCATGGTCACGTGGTCCACCCAGTACACGATCCCGCTCACGTCGCGCGAGGCGTCGGGCTTCTCGCTCGACCTCGTCTTCTTCGTGGACCAGGGCAACCTCGTGGTCGACCCCGCGGACTTCAGCTTCGACGAGTGGCGCCTCTCGGTCGGGTTCGGGTTCGCGATCGGCTTCGGAGGCCCGAACCAGCCGCCCCTGCTCCTCGACTTCGGCTTCGCGATCCTCGACCAGGACGGCGACGAGAAGCAGGTCGTCTCGGTGGCGTTCGAGCGCAACTTCTGAGCCGGTGCCCTTCGGCTCCCCGAAGCGGGGGGGCTGCGGGGGACCGCTCCTCCCCGCCCGTATAATCCCCCCGACGTGAAACCGCGTGCGCAAAGGACCCTCGGCCGGGAGATCGAGCTCTCCGGAGTCGGGCTGCACACGGGCGCAGGCGTCCGCCTGCGCTTGAAGCCCGCCGACCCGGGCGCGGGCGTGGTCTTCCGCCGGGTCGACCTCCCGGAGCGCCCGGAGGTGCCGGCGACCGTCGAGTACCTCCACGAGCGCCCGCGCCGGAGCGTGCTCCGGAGCGGCCCGGCCGAGGTGGAGACGGTCGAGCACCTGCTCGCGAGCCTCGCCGCGTTCTCGATCGACAACGTCGTCTGCGAGCTCAACGGCCCGGAGGTGCCCGGCATGGACGGGTCGAGCCGCGCCTTCGCCGAGGCCGTTCGCGAGGCGGGCGTGAAGGAGCAGAAGGAGTCGGTCGAGCCCTACACGCCGCGCGACGCGGTGCACGTCGAGGCCGACGGCTGGGCGATCGTGGCGCTGCCGCGC
Organism: Planctomycetota bacterium; assembly: GCA_023150495.1. GTDB lineage: Bacteria > Planctomycetota > PLA2 > PLA2 > PLA2 > PLA2. Next base: position 3,119 of record JAKLKT010000085.1, on the reverse strand, counting down.
GACCAGGGGCTCCGGCTCTCCTACACGCTCGAGTACGACCGCCCGAGGGCGCTCCGGCAGGCCTTCACCTTCGACGTCGATCCGGACGCCTTCATGAAGGAGATCGCGCCCGCGCGGACGTTCGTCACGAGCGAGGAGGTCGAGCGGCTGCGCGCCGCGGGGCTCGGGCAGGGCGCGAGCCCGGACAACACGCTCGTGATCGGGCCCGACTCCCAGTCGGACGCCCAGGGGCTGCGCTTCCCCGACGAGTACGCGAGGCACAAGGTCCTCGACCTGCTCGGCGACCTGATGCTCCTCGGCCGGCCTCTCTCCGCGCACATCGTCGCCCACCGCACGGGCCACGCCGCGAACCGGGCGCTGGTCGAGCGGCTCGCGCTCGAGCTGCACCGGCGCGAGGAGCTGGGCCACGTCCGGCGGTCGACGGGCCTCGATATCCAGGAGATCATGCGGGTGCTGCCGCACCGATACCCGATGCTGCTCGTGGACCGGGTGATCGAGGTGGAGGGCTTCAAGCGCGCGGTCGGCATCAAGAACGTCACGGTCAACGAGCCCTTCTTCGGCGGCCACTACCCCGGCCTGCCGATCATGCCGGCCGTGCTCACGCTGGAGGCGCTCGCGCAGCTCGCGGGGATCCTCCTCCTGCGGAAGCTCGACTACGCGGGCAAGGTGGCGGTCTTCCTCGGCATGGACAACGTGCGGCTGCGCCACGCGGTCCTTCCCGGGGACCAGCTCAGGCTCGTCGTGGAGACGCTCCACCTGGGCCGGCGGGGGGGCAAGGTGCGCGCCCGCGCGACCGTCCGCGACAGCCTGGTGGCGGAGGCGGAGATGAAGTTCATGCTGGTCGACTCGCCGAGCAACGTGGAGCACGAGGAGCTGTGACCGCCCCGGTCGTCCACCCCACCGCCGTCGTCGAGGACGGCGCCGAGCTCGGCCCGGGCACGAGCGTCGGGCCGTTCGCGGTGATCGGCCCGCGCGTGAAGCTCGGCCCGGGCGTCGAGGTGATGGCGCACGCGGTCGTCGAGGGGAACACGCAGATCGGCGCCTCGACGCTCGTCTTCCCCCACGCGGTGATCGGCGGCCGCCCTCAGGACATGAAGTACAAGGGCGGCGACACGAAGCTCGTGATCGGCGAGCGGAACATCCTCCGCGAGGGCGTGACGATCAACACGGGGACCGAGGTCGGCGGCGGCCTCACGCGGCTCGGCGACGGCAACATCCTCATGGCGAACGCGCACGTCGCGCACGACTGCGTCCTCGGCAACCGCGTGATCCTCGCGAACAACGTCATGCTCGCGGGCCACGTCCGCGTGCACGACGGCGCGATCCTGAACGGCGGCGTCGGCATCCACCACTTCACGACCGTCGGGACGTTCGCCTACGTCGGCGGCCTCTCGCGGATCACGCGCGACGTGCCGCCCTACACGATCGTCGAGGGCCACCCCTCGCGCGTCCGCGGCCTCAACCTCGTCGGGCTGAAGCGCGCCCGCTTCCCCGAGACGACGATCCGCGCGCTCAAGGAGGCCTACCGCCTCCTCTACCGGTCGGACCTTCCCGTGCGCGACGCCGTCGCCCGCCTCAAGGTAGACTTTGCGGCAGTCCAAGAGGTGCAGGAGCTGGTGCGCTTCATCGAAGCGAGCGGGAGCGGGAGGCTCGGCCGGCAGGGCGAGGAGCCCGGGAGGGCGTTCGCGCCGTGAGGGCGAAGGGGTGGGGCGCGGGGAGGGGGCCCTCGGCGCCGAAGCCGGGGTCGCGGAGGACTGCGTGAGCAGGAAGCTGCGCGTCGCCGTCGTGGGGGTCGGCCACTTCGGCCGCAACCACGCCCGCATCTACGCGCAGATGCCCGGCATCGAGCTCGTCGCCGTCGCCGACCCGAACCGCGAGCGCTGCTCGGCCGTCGCCGAGCAGTACAGGACGCGCGCGGTGGCCGACCACACGGAGGTCGGGCCCGTGGACGCCGCGAGCGTCGCCGTCCCGACGAGCCTCCACTCGGAGATCGCGTGCTGGTTCCTCGAGCGAGGGATCCCGGTGCTCGTCGAGAAGCCGCTCTCCGACAGCGTCCGCTCGGCCGAGCGGATCGTGGAGGCGGCGAGGAGGAACGGGACGTTCGTGGGCGTCGGCCACGTGGAGCGCTTCAACCCCGTCGTCGTCGCGGCGACGGAGCTGGGCATCCGGCCGATCTTCATCGAGTGCCACCGGCTGAACCCGTTCTCGTTCCGGTCGACGGATGTGGGCGTCGTGCTCGACCTGATGATCCACGACCTCGACGTGATCCTGCACTTCGTGAAGTCGAAGGTGGAGCGCGTGGACGCCGTGGGCGTGCCGATCCTCAGCGAGCACGAGGACATCGCGAACGCGCGCCTCACCTTCGCGAACGGCGCCGTCGCGAACGTCACCGCGAGCCGCGTCGCCGTGCAGCCGATGCGAAAGATCCGCGTCTTCTCGCCCGACTCCTACATCTCCCTCGACTACACGAAGCGGCAGGGCGTCATCTTCCGCAAGGCGCCGAAGCTCACGCTCGACGTCGTGCGGAAGATCAGCGAGGACCCCGCCTCGCTCGCCGAGCTCAAGGGGAAGGAGTCCGTCTTCGGCGAACTCCTCCACTCCGACACGATCCCGCTGCCGGAGCACGACCCGCTCGAGAAGGAGCTCACGAACTTCGTCGAGAGCGTGCGCTCGGGGCAGCGGCCGGCGGTCACGGGCGAGCACGGCGTGGAGGTCCTCCGCATCGCGGACGAGATCCTGAAGGCGATCCAGCGCGCGCGCGCGGCCGTCCTGCCGTGATCGCCGTCCGGGGCGATGTCGTCGTCTGCCTCGGCGGCTGGCGAGGGGACGGGCTCTTCGTGTCGCACGGGGGCGGGCCCCTGGAGAAGGTCGCCGACCTCGGCTGGGACGAGGCCGCCTCGATCACGCCGCAGCGCCGCCTCCTGCTCCTGGAGACCGACCTGCTGGTCCTCGAGCCCGTCCGGGGCTTCCTCCTGCTGCCGCCGCTGCGGGCGCGGCGCTTCGGTCTCGACGGGCGCGAGCTCGGGCGCGAGGAGGGGGGGGACCCGGGGCCCGCGCTGCTCGCGTACCACGCGCGCGCCGAGGCCGGCCGCACGCGGGTGACCCGGTCCGGCGTGGAC
>JAKLKT010000084.1 GCA_023150495.1 Planctomycetota bacterium | reverse complement strand
GGCGCGCGCTATTCCCTCCTCTCGGAGGCCGAGGTGCTCATCGCGGCGGTCGCGCCCGCCTACTGGAACCTCGTCTATCTCGAGGACCGCGTGCGGGTGCTCGAGAAGTCGCTCGAGGTCGCGAGGGAGATCGAGGAGGCGGAGCAGGTGAAGCTCCAGCCGAGGATCGGCCGCTCCACCCCGCTCGACGTGACGAAGGCGCACGCGGAGACGAAGGCCCGCGAGACGAACCTGATCAGCGGCCGGCTCGACGCCGCGAACGCCTCGGACGACCTGCGGCTCCTCGTGCTGCCCTTCACCGGGGGGCCGGACGACCGGATCACGCTCCGCACGAGGGAGCGGCCGCTGGACCCGACGGGGGTCCCCGATCTCGACCGGCTCGTGTCGGACGCGCTCGAGACGAGGAACGACCTCCGCGCGACCGACGCCTCGCTCGAGCAGCTCCGGGAGGGCGTCGTGCAGGCGGAGAACCAGCTGCGCGTCCAGCTCGACCTCACGGGGGCGCTCACCTTCCGCGGGATCGACGGCGACATCGGCGGAGCCTCCTCGCAGGCGATCGGCGGCGACTACCCGTCGGCGAACGCCGCGCTGAACCTGACGTGGCCGCTCGGCCGGCGCGCCGCCAAGGCCGCGCTCCGCCGCGCGCAGATCGCGCTCGAGCAGGCGGAGGTGCGGCGCAGCGACCAGGTGAGCAACATCATCGTCGAGGTGAGGAAGGCGCACAGGGGCCTCCAGGCCGCGATCGAGGGGATCGCCTCGCTCCGCGAGGAGGTGATCGCCGCGGACGCGGCGCTCCAGGGGGAGAGGAAGCGGCTCGAGAGGGGCAGCTCGACGGTGCTCGACGTGGCCCAGCTCGAGGAGGACCTGACCGGCGCGGAGCTCCGCCTCCTCGAGACGCGCACCAAGGTCGAGGTGGCGAGGATCCGCCTCGAGCGCGCGACCGGGAGGCTGCTCTTGAACTTCGGGATCGAGCTCGGCCCCGAGGACGAGCTGCAGCGCGGGAAGCCGTGAGGCGCGCGGCACCGTGGATCGCGCTCGTCGTGCTCGCCGCGGGCGCGGCCTATCTCCTGGTCCCCGAGGAACCCCCTCCTTCCCCGCCCCTGAGGCCCCCGCCCGCGGTGCCGTCGCCCGCCCCGGAGGCGAAGGTGCGCTACTTCTACCGCCTTCTCGGCAGCGGGCAGACGATCGCGGTCGCCGCGCCGTTGCCGGGCGGCTCGCCGATGGAGATCTCGGTCTGGCGCGAGATCGGCGGCGCGGCGCTCCTCGGGCTCGGGGAGCCCGCGTTCGCGTTCCTGACGGCGCCGGAGCGGTACCCGGAGTACGTCGCCGCGCCGGACGTGCTCGTCGCGGTGCTCCAGCTGCTCGCCGAGGCGCCGCACCACCCGGGCACGTTCCCGTTCCTCGAGCACTGGCTCGTCGAGGCCAACTGCCCGGTGCGGGTCCCGGGCTCCGACTGGCCCGACGAGATCCGGAACCTCGTGTTCGCGGCGATGAAGGCGCACCCGGTCCCGGAGGCCGCGCCCTCCTGCGTCGCGGAGTTCGACCGCCCCCGGCGCGGCCACGATCTCCGCGCCGCCGCCGCGGACATCCTGCTCCGCCTCGGGAAGGCGGACATCCTCAACGAGGCCTGGCGCTCCCTGGAGCCGGACCTTCGCGCGGCGATCCTCGAGCGCCTCTTCCAGATGGCCGCTCCCGGCGCGGGCGACCGGAACCGCGCCCAGGTCGTCGCGCTCGCGCCGCTGCTCGAGGAGGCGCTCGCGAGCCCGCGCACGGTCGAACGGTTCAACGCGATGGGCGTGCTCCACCGCCTCGGCCGGCACGGGATGCGGGACGAGCTGATCCGCTTCTTCGAGGAGAACCGCGACGCCGACGAGCGCGCGGCCTACAGCGCGCTCCTGCTCCTCGCCGCGGACGGCCCCGACCCGTTCGTGCTCGAGGCGTGCCTCCGCCGCGTCGAGCGGCCGGACGCCGGCGCCGGCTTCGCGGGCGCGGTCCGGATCCTCGCGATCCTCTGGCCCGACCGGATCGCGCCGCGCCTCTTCGAGTGGATGCGCGCGAGGCAGCACGTGGACCCCTACATGGTCCTCCGGCAGATGCTCTCCCACGACCGCGCGGCGGTCGTCGCGTGGCTGCGCGGCGAGGTGCGCGACGGCACCGAGGCCGACCTCTCGCGGGCGCTCCCGTTCATCGCGCGGGAGGGCGTGACGGAGCTCGCGCCCGATCTCCTCGCGAAGGTGCGGGAGGCGGAGCCCGCGAAGCGGACGCAGCTCTACGCCGCGCTCGTCGAGATGCGGGCGCCCGGCGTCGAGGCGCTGCTGCTCGCCGAGCTCGCCTCGTCGATCCCGGAGGAGCTGCGGAGCGCCGCGGCCACGGAGATCCTGAACCTCGGGGCCGAGGCCGGCCTCGCGCGGCTCGGCGGGCTGCTCGCCGAGGGGGACCCCGCGGTGCTCGACGCGCTCCTGAGACGCGCGTGGAAGTCCCGGGGCGCGGGGATTCCCGCCGCGCTCGTGCCCGGCGTGCTCGCGGCGCTCCGCGGGATCCCCGGCGAGGACGGCCGCCGCGCGGCGCTGCTCGTCCTCCGCTTCCGCGGCAGGCTCGAGGACGTGCGGGAGGGCCTTGTCGACGCGTATCGACATGAGCCGAGCCGGCGGGTGGCGAAGGAGATCGGGGAGACGATCGAGGAGCTAGCGCACCGTTAGCCCCCCCGTGGCGCCCGGGGAGCGGGGGAAGGGGCGCGGGGAAGGGGGGAACGCGGACTGGCCCTCTCTTTGCGCTCAGGAATCCGCGTCGTGAGAACGTCGGATTCTGCGAACATGAACGCCGCCAAACCTCCCGTCATGATGGACCTCGTCCACGAGCGCCGCACGGGGATCGACCGTCGCGAACAGGCGACGGGGATCTTCTCGCGCCACTGGCTCGTCGGCAAGCGGAAGACCGGGAGGCGCGAGGGCGAGGCGGCCAACATCTACGTCGACCGGTACGGCGTCCTGGACTGGGTGCTCGTGCTCGGCGTCCTCGGGCTCTCGCTCCTCGACATGGTCTTCACGCTGATCCACCTCGAGGCCGGCGGCACCGAGGCGAACCCCGTGATGGCGTGGGCCCTCGAGTGGGGCGGCCACGGCGGCTTCAAGGCCGTGAAGATCGCGACGACGATCATCGGGCTCCTCGTGCTGCTCGTGCACGTCCGGTTCCGGCGCGTGCGCGCGCTGCTCTCCGTCGCGTTCCTCGTGTACGCGGGCGTGTTCGCGTTCCACATCTACCTGACGTGGATGCGCATGGCCGCCCACGCCGTCGAGTGACCGGACGGCGGCCGGCCTCAGGCGGCCTGCCGCGCGGCGACGGACTCGGCGAAGCCCGGCTGGCGCAGCTTCCTCGCGATCACGAGGATGAGCACGCCCCCGCCCGCCACGAGGATCGAGATCCACTGCGACGTCGAGACGAAGCCCGGCGGGCTCGGGAGGTCGCTGCCATACGCACGGACCTCGAGCACGGTGACCTTCACGTCCTCGTGGCCCTCGATGCGGTCGACCGCCCACTGGAGGCGATGGAAGGCGGCCGCCTCCGCCCTCGAGAGCGGCGCGTCCGACACGACCCAGAGGCGCGCGCCGACCTGGCCGCCCGCCATCACCACATCGCGGGGCGCCGCCTTGCCATCGTCGTCGTACGTGGCCCCCGTCGCCCACGCTCCGCCGAGCACGCGCCCCGTGCGCCCGCCGCCGGAGACCGCGGTCCCGCGCTCGATCGTGACCGCGGCCCCGTCGGCCGGCCGCTCGACCTTGAGCTGCGCCGCCACGTGCTTCTTCCAGGACGGGTTCCTCTCGACGAAGTCGCCGCGGAACGGCTCGATGAAGAACGCGCGCGTCGCCGCGTAGAGGATGAGCATCGCGGCGAACGTCTTCCCGGCGTAGGACGAGCGGCGCCGGACCCACTCGAGCACGAAGAAGAGCCAGAGCGCGTTGACGCTCATGTAGAGCTGCGTCGGGTGGAGCGGGATCCCCTTGAGTCCCTCCGGCACGAGGCCGCTGTAGAACCGGATCCCCTGCCAGAGCTCGGTCGGCCTGCCGTAGTCGTCGCCCGCGAGGAGGCACGACCAGCGGCCGATGCCGAGCGCGAGCATCATCGCGGACGCGCACGCGTCGCACACCGGCAGCACCGGCAGCTTCCACTTGAGGAGCAGCAGCACGCCCACGATCACGGCGGGGATGAGGCCGCCGTACCAGACGAGCCCGCCGTTCCAGATCGCGAAGACCTGCAGCTTGTTCTGCTCGAACTCCTCGTAGTTGAGGAGCGCGTAGAGGATCCGCGAGCCGACGATCCCGGTGACGAGCAGCCAGAACCCCCAGTCGAACATCGTCTGCGAAGGGATGCCGAGCTTCCCGGTCTGCGAGGACAGGTAGCGCGCGCCGGCGAGGAACCCGACGATGATCACCACCCCGAAGGTGTAGATCTTGATCGAGTCCCCCTTCATGAACCAGCTCAGGACGAAGTGGAGCCCGACGAGGATCGCGACGGTGGAGAGCGTCGTCGCCGCCCAGCCGGACGGGGCGCGCGCGCGCAGCGCGAGCCAGCCGAGCAGGCAGACGATGCCGACGACGGCCTCGACGACGACGACCTCGATCGCGAGCGTCGACCGGTTGGGGATCTCGAAGAGGATCGGGTGCAAGGGGGCTCCGGGGGCAGCGCGGCGCCTGGCCTAGCCCGCGTCGGCCGTCTCGAGATGCTTCTCGTAGGCGGCGCGGTCGAGAAGGCCCTTGAATCCCGAGGCGTCGCTCACCTTGATCTTCACGAGCCAGCCCTTGCCGTAGGGGTCGCCCGCGAGCGGCGCGGGGTCGTCGGCCAGGCCCGCGTTCACGGCCGTGACCTTGCCCTTCACGGGGCTGTACACCTCGCCCACGGCCTTCACCGACTCGATCTCGCACGCGGTCTCGCCGGGCGCGAGCTCCTTGCCCGCGTCGGGGAGATCGACGTAGACGAGGTCCCCGAGGTGTTCGACGGCCCAGTCGGTCACGCCGAGCGTGAGCACGTCGCCCTCGAGGATCGCCCACTCGTGGGTCTTGCTGTAGCGCGCCTTGTCCGGTCGCTTCATCGACTCCTATCCTCCCGATGTCTTCTTCTGGCGTTTGCGGCTGTAGAACGGAAGCGCCTCGACCTTCACGGCCACGTCCCGGCCGCGCAGGTCGACCGTGAGGCTCTCCCCCTCCTTCGCGAGCGCCGTCTTCACGAGCGCCATCGCGATGGGGCGGTCGAGCGTCGGGCTGAACGTGCCGCTGGTCACGAAGCCCGCATCCTCCCCGCCCGAGCGGACGGCGCACCCCTCGCGCGGGACGCGCTTCCCCTCGACGTTGAGCCCGACGAGGCGGCGCGGCACGCCCTTCCCGTCCTGCGTGCGCAGCGCCTTCGCGCCCACGAACTCCTTGCCGAGATCGACGCCGAAGCGCAGGTCGGCCTCAAGCGGCGTGATCTCGCGGTTGATCTCGTGGCCGTAGAGCGGCATCCCCGCTTCGGTCCGGCAGACGTCGCGCGCCCCGAGGCCGATGGGCTTCCCGCCCGCCGCGACGAGCGCCTCCCAGACCGCGACGGCGGCGTCCGGCGCGAAGAAGAGCTCGAAGCCGTCCTCGCCGGTGTACCCGGTGCGGCTCACGAGCGCGTCGTGCTTCTTCAGCAGCCGGCCGCGCGTGAAGCGGTAGTACTTGAGCGAGGCGAGGTCCGCGTCGCAGAGCTTCCCGAGGATCCCCGCCGACTTCGGCCCCTGGAGCGCGAGCATCGTCTGCCTGTCGGAGACGTCCTCGATCTCCACCTTCCTCCCGCGCGTGTGCTCCCTGAACCACGCCGGGTCGGTCTCGCGCCCCGAGGCGTTGATGACCACGTGGACGCTTCCCGCGTCGCGGTAGACGAGCACGTCGTCCACCACGGTCCCGTCCGGCGTGCAGATGAGCGAGTACCGGATCGCTCCCTCCGGGATCTTCGCCACGTTCTGGGAGAGGACGTGGTCCGCCGCGGCGAGGTGGTCCCCTCCCCGGAGCACGAGCCGGCCCATGTGACAGAGGTCGAAGAGCCCGCACTCGTTGCGGACGACCCGCACCTCCTCCTGGATGCCGTGCTCGTACTGGACCGGCATCTCGAAACCGGCGAAGGGGACCATCCGCGCCCCGTGCGCGGCGTGCCAAGCGGTCAGCGGGGTCTTTCGAAGTGCATCGCCCATGAGGGGTCGCGCATCCTAGCACCGGGGCGGCCTCCGCTACACATTCGGGGGGGCGGGGGGACGACGCTCGAGGCCGCGGTGCCGCCTGCCCCCGGAGCCCCCGCCCCATCCCCCTCCTTTACAATGCGCCGATGCCGGGCGACTCGGTGCGCCGCGCCCTCTACGTCCTCTTCGGGCGCCTCCTCGCGGGGCCCCCGGACGCGGACCTCTACCGCCGCCTGCGCGGCGGGGGGCTCCACTCGCTGGCGGACGCGCAGGGGGTGGACCTGTCGTCGGATCTCCTCGACGACGCCGACGCGGAGGCGTGCGCCTCCGAGCTCTCGGCCGAGTACGCCCGCCTGAAGGATCTCGTCTCCCTCCGCGAGTCGGACTACGCCACGGCGGACGACGACCCCGTCATCGCGATCTCCCGCTTCCTCGCCGACAACCGGCTCCGCGCCCCGCCGGACCTGCCGTGCGACCACCTCGCCGTCGAGCTCGGGATCATGGGGGAGCTCGCGGGAAGCGCCGACGCGAAGGGGGACGCGGCGAGCGTTGCCCGCGCGCGCGGCTTCTTCGCGCGGCACATCGGGCGCTGGGCGCTCGCGGCGCTCGCCGACCTCGCCGAGAAGGCGGAGCGCCGCTACTACAAGGGCGTCGCCGCGATGGCCGGCGCGTTCCTCGAGAGCGAGCGCCGGCACTACGGGGCCCTATGAGGCTCTTCGCGCTCGCGGATCTCCATCTGGGCGTCGCCGTCGACAAGCCCATGGACATCTTCGGCCCCGTCTGGGAACGCCACGCGGAGCGGATCGACGCGAACTGGCGGCGGGTCGTTCAGCCGGACGACTGGGTGCTCGTGCCGGGCGACATCTCGTGGGCGATGAAGCTCGAGGACGCGCTGCCGGACCTCCGGTTCATCGACGCGCTGCCGGGCCGGAAGCTCCTGCTCAAGGGGAACCACGACTTCTGGTGGGGCTCGCGCGCGAAGGTCGAGGCGGTGCTGCCGCCCTCGCTCCGGCTGCTCCAGCACGACGCGGCGGACCTCGGCGAGGGCCTCGGCGTCGTGGGCACGCGCGGCTGGACGCCGCCCGAGGCCCCCCGGTCCACGCCGGAGGACAGGAAGATCTACGAGCGCGAGCTCCTGCGCCTCCAGCTCTCCCTGAAGGCGGCCGCGGGACGGTTCGAGCGCGTGATCGCGATGATCCACTACCCGCCCGTCTACGCGGGGCTCGGCGAGACCGGCTTCGTGCCCCTTCTCCGCGAGGCGGGGGTCACGGCCTGCGTGTACGGCCACCTGCACGGGCCGGACCACCGGTACGCGGTCCGGGGGGAGCGCAACGGGATCCGCTACTACTTCGTGGCGGCGGACGCCGTCGAGTTCACGCCGGTCGAGATCGGAATCGGGGACCGCTGAAGTTGACGAGCGGTGGAGGCGCCCTTAGGCTCCCCTTGCCGATGACCAACGACGATCCGGTCCTCTTCGAGATCCGCCAGAGCCACCTGAACACCGGGCTCCGCGGCATCCCGGTCGGCACGTGCCGGACGAGCGCCGTGAGCCCCGACAAGGGCGTCTCGTACGGCGGCTATCCGGTCGCGGAGCTCGCGGCGCTCGCTCCCGAGGACGTGATCCACCTCCTGCTGCACAAGCGGCTTCCGTCGCCCGCGGAGGCGAAGGCGTTCGCCGAGGATCTGCGGCGGCGCGCCGAGGTGCCGCAGAAGGTGTTCGATCTGCTCGCGGCGCTGCCGCGCGAGGGCCACCCGATGGAGTGGTTCATCGCGGGGCTCCTCTACCTCGGCATGACCGGCAAGACCGGCGACTGGATGGAGGACGCGCTCAACTGCATCGCGCGGACGAACGCGGTCGCGGCGGCGATCTTCCGCGTGCGCGCCGGCTGGGGCAAGCCGATCCCGCCGCGCGCGGACCTCGGCTACGCGGCGAACTTCGCGCACATGCTCGGTGCGCCCGGCGCGCACCCGCAGCTGCCCGAGCTGCTCCGCCTCTTCCACGTGCTCCACATGGACCACGGCGGCGGCAACCTCTCCACCTTCACCGGCAAGGCGGTCGCTTCGGGCCATGCGGACGTCTACGTCTCGCTCGCCGCGTCGATGGCGTCGCTCTACGGCCCGCTGCACGGCCGCGCGAACCAGGAGTGCCTGAAGTTCGTGCGGGACGTCGGCACGTCCGACCGGAAGAAGGCGGAGGCGTACGTGCGCACTCTCCTCGCGGAGGGGGGCAAGGTCTTCGGCTTCGGCCACGCGGTGCTCCGCAAGGAGGACCCGCGGGCGAAGGTGCAGTACGCCTTCGCGGAGAAGCACTTCGCGAGCGACCCGCTCGTCCGGATCGTGCTCGCGCTGCGCGAGGTCGTGCCGCCGATCCTCATGGAGAACAGCAAGATCAGCAACCCCTACCCGAACGTGGATGCGGTGTCGGGCTCGCTGCTCCACGCGGCGGGGCTCAGGGACGACGACTACTACACGGTCCTCTTCGGGTGGTCGCGCGTGGTCGGCATCGCGGCGCAGATCGTCGACGAACGCGTCCACATGCGCGACGGCAAGGGCGTCCCGATCTACCGCCCCCGCTACGTCGCCGAGAACCAGCCCGAGAAGCACCTGTCCTAGCCGCGGCAGGCTGCGCCCGGCGACGGGTCGGGCTACCGCGCGAGCAGGTTGATCTCGAGGCTGCGCTTGACCTTCGCCGTGCGGGCGGGCGTCGGCATCTCGTACTCGATCGTCTCCTTGATCGAGACGGGATGGCCGGGGGCATGGATCCCCTCGCCCCGCACGGTGCCGGCCTCGCCCTCCCGGAGGGTGAGCGTGGCTCCCCCGGCGCGGAGCGAGCCGCCCTCGCTCGCGAGCGTCCCGGTCCACGTGCGCCTCAGGCATGCGGCGCCGTCGTGCCTCGTCGCGGACTCCTGTTTCATCTCGGTCTCCTCGGAGAGGTGGCAGCCCGCGACCGCCTTGCCGAGCAGGCAGACGACGCCGCACCGGTAGCCGCCCGCGCCGGGAAGGCGGAACAGCTTGACGACGATCTCCGCGACGAGCGCGTCGGCAAGCACCTTGTCGCGGTCCGCGCCCTCCATGAGGAAGTCGCCGGGGCCCGGCACGCGGCT
>JAKLKT010000083.1 GCA_023150495.1 Planctomycetota bacterium | reverse complement strand
GGACGTCCCGTTCGTCGACGACCGCGACCGCGTCCTCTTCGACGCGTCGCTCGACGACGTCCGCGCGGCCGGCGAGCCGCCGCAGTTCGAGATGGCGGGCCCGCGCGCGCGCATCCACTTCGACCCGCGGCACCTCCGCTGCGGCATCGTCACCTGCGGCGGGCTCTGCCCCGGCCTCAACGACGTCATCCGCGCCGTCGTCCTCGCGCTCCACTACCAGTACGGCGTCTCTGGCACCGTCGGGTTCCGCTACGGCTACGAGGGGCTCGCGCCGCGCCACGGCCACGAGCCGCTCCAGCTCACGCCCGCCGTCGTCAGCACCATCCACGAGCACGGCGGCACCATCCTCGCCTCGTCGCGCGGCAACCAGGACATCGGCGAGATGGTCGACACGCTCCAGAGGATGCGCATCGGCATCCTCTTCGCGGTCGGCGGCGACGGCACGCTCAAGGGCGCGCACGCGATCACCGACGAGGCGCGCCGCCGCGGCCTCGACCTCGCGGTCATCGGCATCCCGAAGACGATCGACAACGACATCTCGTGCATCCAGACGTCGTTCGGGTTCCAGACCGCGGTCTCCGAGGCGCGCCGCGCGACGCAGGCTGCGCACGCCGAGGCGAAGGGGGCGCGGAACGGCGTCGGCCTCGTCAAGCTCATGGGGCGCGACTCGGGCTTCATCGCCGCCTTCGCCACGCTCGCCGACCCGCAGGTGAACTTCTGCCTCGTTCCCGAGGTGCCGTTCACGATCGACGGGTTCCTCGCGGCGCTCGAACGGCGGATCGAGAAGCGCGGCCACGCGGTCGTCGTCGTCGCGGAGGGGGCGGGCATGGACCTCCCTGGCGCCGTCGTCGGCAAGGACGCGTCGGGCAACGCGAAGACGCGCGACGTCGGCACGTGGCTCCGCGACGAGATCGGCAAGCGGCTCGGGAGCGTCAAGTACATCGACCCGAGCTACACGATCCGGAGCGTGCCCGCGAACCCGTTCGACGCGGCGTTCTGCTCCGTCCTCGGCCAGAACGCGGTGCATGCGGGCATGGCGGGGCGCACCGACATGGTCGTCGGCCACTGGCGGAACGAGTTCACGCACGTGCCGATCCCGCTCGCCACGCGCGAACGCAAGAAGATCGACCCGTGCGGCTGGCTCTGGCGCGCGGTCCTTGCCGCGACGGGGCAGCCCGCGCGGATGGAATGAGAGGGGGTCCGGGGGCATGGGAGCGAGGAAGCGCGCGGCCGCGGCCAAGGACGACACGAGGACGGGGACGGGAGCCGCGGCGATCGCCCGCGCCGTCCTCGACAACCTGCGCTACGCGCTCGGACGCCTGCCCGAGATCGCCACGCGCCACGACTGGTACAAGGCGTTCGCCTACACGGTGCGCGACCGCCTCGTGGACCGGTGGATGGAGACGATCCGCACGATCACGGAGGAGAAGGCGAAGTCGGTCTGCTACCTCTCCGCCGAGTTCCTCATGGGCCCCCACCTCGGGAACGGCCTCCTGAACCTCGGGATGCTCGACGCCGCGCGGGAGGCCGCGTCGGAGCTGGGCCTCGAGCTCGACCATCTGATCGAGGAGGAGGAGGAGCCGGGGCTCGGCAACGGCGGCCTCGGCCGCCTCGCTGCCTGCTTCATGGACTCGCTCGCGACCCTCGACGTCCCGGCGATCGGCTTCGGCATCCGCTACGAGTTCGGCATCTTCGACCAGGCGATCCGGGACGGCGCGCAGGTGGAGCTCACCGACAAGTGGCTCCGCCGCGGCAACCCGTGGGAGATCGAGCGCCCGGAGATCTGCTTCCAGGTGAAGCTCGGCGGGCGCACGGAGACGTATGCGGACGAGAAGGGCGCGCAGCGCGTCCGGTGGATCCCGCAGCGCGTGGTCCGGGGCACCGCGTACGACACGCCGGTCCCCGGCTACGGCGCGCGGACGGTCGACCTGCTGCGCCTCTGGAAGGCGGAGGCGGTCGAGTCGTTCGACTTCGCGGCGTTCAACACCGGCGACTACGTCGGCGCCGTCCAGGAGAAGCTCGCTTCCGAGACGATCTCCAAGGTCCTCTACCCGAACGACGAGCCGGCGATCGGGAAGAGGCTGCGCCTCTCGCAGCAGTACTTCTTCGTCTCCTGCTCGCTCCAGGACGTGATCCGCGTCCACCTCTCGCGAGGCCGGAGCCTCGACGAGCTGCCCGACGCCTGGGCCATGCAGATGAACGACACGCATCCCGCGGTCGCCGTCGCGGAGCTGATGCGGCTCCTCGTGGACGAGCACGGCGTCGACTGGGACCGCGCGTGGAAGATCACGCGGGAGACGCTCTCCTACACGAACCACACGCTGCTGCCCGAGGCGCTCGAGCGCTGGCCGGTGCCGCTCTTCGGCGCGGAGCTGCCGCGCCACCTCGAGATCATCTACGAGATCAACCGGCGGTTCCTCGACGATGTCCGGGCCCGCTTCCCCGGCGACGACGCGCGCGTCGCGCGGCTCTCGCTCATCGACGAGGGGGGCCAGAAGTCGGTCCGCATGGCGCACCTCGCCTGCGTGGGGAGCCACGCGATCAACGGGGTCGCGGCGCTGCACTCGGAGCTGCTGAAGAGGACGGTGCTCTCCGACTTCCACGCGTTCTCGCCGGAGAAGTTCCGGAACGTGACGAACGGCGTCACGCCGAGGCGCTGGGTGGCGCTCTCCAACCCGCGCCTCTCGGCCCTGATCACGGGGGGGCTCGGGGGCCGGTGGCTCACGCACACCGATGAGGAGCTGCCGAGGCTCGAGCCGCTCGCGCAGGACGCCTCCTTCCGCCGCGAGTGGCGCGAGGCGAAGCGGCGGAACAAGGAGGACCTCGCCGCGCTCATCCGCGACCGCACGGGGGTCGCCGTCGACCCGTCGTCGTTCTTCGACGTCCAGGTGAAGCGGTTCCACGAGTACAAGCGCCAGCACCTGAACGTGCTCCACGTGATCACGCTCTGGAGCCGGCTGAAGCGCGGCGCCGACGCGCCGCCGAGGACGGTGATCTTCGGGGGCAAGGCCGCGCCGGGCTACGCGATGGCGAAGCTCGTCATCCGGCTCATCCACGGCGTCGCGGAGGTCGTCAACGGCGATCCCGCCGTCTCCTCGCGCCTGAAGGTCGCGTTCGTGCCCGACTTCAACGTGAAGGTCGGGCAGCGGATCTACCCCGCAGCCGACCTCTCGGAGCAGATCTCGATGGCCGGCAAGGAGGCCTCGGGCACGGGCAACATGAAGTTCGCGTTGAACGGTGCATTGACGATCGGCACGCTCGACGGCGCGAACGTCGAGATCCGGGAGGCGGTCGGCTCGGAGAACTTCTTCCTCTTCGGTCTCACCGTGGACGAGGTGGCCGCGCGGAAGGCGCAGGGCTACGCGCCGCGCGAGTGCTACGAGTCCGACGAAGAGCTGCGCGACGCGCTGAACCTGATCGGCTCGGGCTCCTTCTCGCGCGGCGACCGCGACCTCTTCCGGCCGATCGTGGACTCGCTGCTCCAGCATGACGAGTACATGGCCCTCGCGGACTACCGCGCTTATGTCGACGCGCAAAGGCACGCGGGCGCTGCCTACGCGGACGAGGAGGCGTGGACGCGCATGTCGATCCTCAATACGGCCCGGTCGGGCCGGTTCTCGTCCGACCGCTCGATCCGGGAGTACTGCGAGGGGATCTGGAACGTGCGCCCGCTTGCGGGCAACGGGTAGGCCCCATCGAGCGGTGGCGCGGCACGCCGTTCGCTACAATCTGCCCGCATGCTCCGCCTGGTCGCGCTCCTCGTCATTTCGGCAGGCTGCACCTCGATCGGCCCGGGAACGGTCGCGCGCGACCGGTTCGACTACAGCACGGCGATCGCGGACTCCTGGAAACGCCAGATCCTCCTGAACATCGTCAAGTTCCGCTACGTCGATCCCCCGATCTTCGTCGACGTGGGGCAGATCGTCTCCGGCTACACGCTCGAGTACGGCGCGAGCGCGGGCGGCACGCTCACCTCGGGCTCCGATTCGGTCACCCTCGGCGGGTCGGCGAGGTACACCGACCGCCCCACGATCACGTACGTCCCGCTCACCGGGCACCAGTTCCAGCGCGCGCTGATGACCCCGCTGCCGCCGGCCAGCATCTTCGGCGCGATCCAGGCGGGCTGGCCCGCGGAAGGCGTCCTGTTCGCGTCCGTCGAGGCGATCAACGGGCTCCGGAACGAGCGCGTGGGCCCGGGCGGCGTGTCGCCCGCCGACGAGGGCTTCCTGCGCGTGCTGGAGATCCTCGGCCGGCTGCAGCGCACCGGCACCGTGGCGCTCCGCGTCAAGGCCGGGGACGGCGACGATGCCGCGATCCTCACGTTCCGCACGGACGACCTCCCGCCGGAGACGGCCGCGGAGAGCGCGGAGCTGCGGCGTCTCCTGCGGCTCGACCCCGAGGCGAAGGAGCTCCGGCTCTCGTACGGGCAGCTCCCCGCGGACGCCCGCGAGCTGGCCGTGCTCTCGCGGTCGGTCATGCAGATGATGCAGGTGCTCGCGGCCCACGCGGAGGTCCCGGAGGCCGACGTGGCAGAAGGGCGGGCCGTGCCGGGCTGGGAGAGCGCCGGCGCGGGGGTCGAGAGTCGCCAGAGGTTCCGCCTGCGCTGCACGAAGGAGAGGCCCAAGGACGCGTTCGTCTCGGTTCCCTACCGCGACAGCTGGTTCTGGATCGACGACAAGGACCTCGCGTCGAAACGGCACTTCGCCTTCGTGATGTACCTCTTCACGCTGGCGGACACGGGGGAGCGCGGCGGCGAACCTGTCCTCACGATCCCGACGTAGGCGATCCCCCTCCCCCCCGCCCCTCCCCTTCCCTACGATGGGTGCATGTACCGCGCACTCGACCCCGGGAAGCTCATCGAGACCCTCGGCCGGCTCCAGACCCGGATCGACGAGCGGTTCCCCGCCGCGGGCCTCGGCCGCGTCTGCGCCGAGCTGACCGAGACGGCCCGCACGTCGGCCGCCGAGGCGGCGCGGCTGGCGAAGCCCTCGTGGCCGTGGCGGATCGCCGTCGGCGCGATGGTCGTCCTCGGCGTGTGGGCGCAGGTCGCGGCGGCCAAGTTCCTGCACCTCGAGCGCGTGAAGGCCGACGTGGACCTGCTCCAGGTCCTCGAGGCCGCGGTCAACCTGCTGCTCCTCTTCGGCGGCGCCGTGTGGTTCCTGCTCTCGGTCGAGAAGCGCCGGAAGCGCGAGCGCGCGCTCGACGCGCTGCACAGCCTGCGCGCGCTGGCGCACGTCATCGACATGCACCAGCTGACGAAGGACCCGACCGCGGTGCTCAAGGCGCACGAGCCGACGGCCGGATCGCCGGTGCGCGCGATGAGCCGTTTCGAGCTCACGCGCTACCTCGACTACTGCGCCGAGATGCTCGCGCTCATCGGCAAGCTCGCGGCGCTCTATGCCGACGAGATGCGAGACTCCGTCGTGATCGACGCCGTCAACGAGATGGAGGACCTCACGACGGGCCTCGCGCAGAAGATGTGGCAGAAGATCATGCTCATCGACGCGGCCAAGGAGGCCGGGGCGTGACGCACCCTCACCGGGCTTGCGGGGGCATCAGGTAGAGCGTCATGGCGAAGATCGCGTAGACCGTGAGCGCGAGCACGCCGACGAACCACGCCGACCGCCCGCTGTTCGTGACGAGGGCCGCGGTCAGGGTGGCGACGAGGATCATCACCACCGCGCCGGGCCAGAACAGCAGGTCCATGGGCGTCGGACCGATGACGTAGCTCAGCAGCACGAGCACGGGCGCGACGAAGAGCGCGATCTGGGACGCGCTCCCGAGCGCGATGCCCACGCTCAGGTCCAGCCGGTTCTTGCGCGCGCCCGAGAACGCGGAGGCCATCTCCGCAGCGGCGCCGACGAGCGCGACCACGACGAACCCCACGAACGCCTGTGACATCCCGAAGGACTCCGCCGCCTTCTGCACCGACTCGACGAACACCTCGCTCACGAGCGCCACGACCAAAGTGACGCCGGCCAGCGTGGCGAGAGCGAGGCCGATGGGCCAGGGCTTCTCGTGCGCCTCGTCGTGCCCCGCGCCCGCGAAGAGCTCCTTGTGCGTCCGGAGCGAGAACAGCATGCCGAGGCTGTACACCGCGATGAGCAGCACCGAGAGCCCCACGCTCAGCGTCTCGGTGAACGCGCCGCCCGCCGCGAAGTCGGCCCCGGCGACCGCGGAGGGGATCACGAGCGCCATCGTGGCGAGGAAGAGCAGGCCCGCCTGCACGCGCGCGCCGACCTTGTTGTACTCCTGCACGTGGTGCCTGAGGCCGCCGAGGAGGAAGGACGCGCCGAGCATGAAGAGGCTGTTCGTGACGATCGCGCCCGCGATCGACGCCTTCACGAGCATGTACTGCCCGGCGCGCAGGGCGGTCAGCGCGATGACCAGCTCGGTCAGGTTCCCGAGCGTGGCGTTGAGCAGGCCGCCGACCGCGTCGCCCGTCTTCGCGGCCACCGACTCGGTGGCGTGGCTGAGCAGCGTCGCAAGGGGCACGATCGCGAGGACGGAGAGCACGAAGAGCAGCGTGTGCGCGTCGGGCGAGAGCTTCTCCGCGAGGAAGACCGCGGGCACGAACGCCAGCAGCCAGAGCACCGGGTTCCTGCGGACCTCCCCGATGAGGAGGGTCATCGGCTCCCTGCCCGGCGCGGACCCCGGGCTCCTCCGGCGCGGAAGGGGCCTCGACCCTCTTCGCGTGACCCTTCCCGCGGAAGAGCTCCTCGACGAACGAGCACGACGGGGGATTCTAGCGCGTGGTCCGACGGAACGGACAGGGACGGCGGTCGGCGGCCGGGCAGGGAGGGCTGCCCGCGAAGACCGCTCCCGCTACTTCCTCTTGGCCGCGCGCTTCTTCCGGCTCTTGGCCTTGCCCGAACGCAGGGACTCGTACAGCGCGATGTAGGCCTTGGTCGGCACTCTGCGGACGGCGTCGGCAATGACGTCGAGGGCGAGGTCTTCCGCCTTCTTGAAGCGGATGCATGACGCGCCCATGTCGAGCTTCTTGCCGGTCTTCTTCCACGCGGCCTCAAAGGCCTTGCGCTGCGCGGGGTCCATGTAGACGGACATGAGACCGAGCGACATGTAGTGCTTCTGCGAGCCGAGGCCCGCGAAGGGCAGCGGCTGCTTGGGATCGCAGTGATAGCCGGGCGGGTAGACGCGGTGCGGCACGCAGTAGCCGATGCCGCCGTAGGCCATGCCCTCGGCGTAGTCCTTGTCGAGGTTCTCGAGCAGGACCTCGCGAACGGCCTGAATCGCCTTGCGGCGGTCCTCAGGAAGCTCGGCGAGATACTGCTCCACGGTGGAGGCTTTGGACTGCATGGGAGGATCGCGGAGCATAGCAAAGAACGCCTTGCGGGGGCGTTCTGTCGTGCCGCGATGGTGATCACGGCGGCGATCCGCGCCTTCGGCTCGCCCGACACCCTCCGGATCCCGCCATCTCGCTCCTGCACCCGTGGCCGGATACGGGTGGACGTGAGATGCGCCGGCCGCAAACGCCTGCGCTCACGGGACTTCAGGCGGCCTCGCGTGCCCAGCGGAGTGCGCCGCCGGTCACGTGGGTCGATCTCCCGCCCGGCTTCTGCGGCACCTGCGCGAAGTAGATCTTCCTCGTGGCGGGCCGCCGCAGCCGGCGAACGGCGGCCACCACAGCTCGGATGCGCCGGCCCGGGCTGCGCCCTGCCCCCGGAGCCCCCTCACATCCGGTCAGGCGGGGCTTCTACGCACGCGGGCGCGGCGGGTGTGACCCTCCCCCGCGCTTCCCGGCCTTGGATCATCGGATGATCCAAGGCATCCGCCTCCCGTCAATGCCCGTGGGGCTCCGGCTTCTCGGCCGGCGGCTCCTTCGGCTGCCCCTTCTTCCGGAAGAGACCCTCCACGAACGTGTAGTTGCCCGGGATGATGAAGACGCCGAGCGCCGTCGCGACGAGCATCCCCCAGAAGACCGCGGTGCCCATCACGGTCTGCGCCCCGGCGCCCGCGCCGTTCGCGAGCATGAGCGGCACCACGCCGAGGATGAACGCGAACGCCGTCATGAGGATCGGCCGGAAGCGCAGACGCGCGGATTCGAGCGCCGCCTCCTCGAGCGGCGTGCCCCCGTCGTGCTTCGCCTTCGCGAACTCGACGATCAGGATCGCGTTCTTCGCCGCGAGGCCGATCAGCATGATCAGGCCGACCTGGACGTAGACGTTGTTGTCGAAGCCCCCGAGCCAGACGCCGAAGAACGCGCCCAGCGCGACGAGCGGCGAGCCGAGGAGCACGGCCCACGGGAGCCGCCAGCTCTCGTACATCGCCGCGAGGAGGAGGAAGACGGCCACGATCGCCAACACGAGCGTCGGACCCGCCGGCGGCGCGATCTTCTGCTGGAAGGAGAGCTGGCTGTAGGCGTAGCTCATCTCCTTGGGCATCACCTCGGCGAAGACCTGCTCGAGCGCGGCCATCGCCTGGCCGGAGGTGTAGCCGGCCTTGGGAGCGCCGCTGATCTCCACCGAGCGCTTCGTGTTGAAACGCGTCGTGATCTCGGTGCCGGCGACATCCTTGACCGTGACCATCGTCGAGAGCGGGATCATCGTGTCGGTGGTCTTCGATCGCACGTAGATGCGGCCGATGTCCTCCGGCCTGAGGCGCTCCGCCGCGTCCGCCTGGACGTACACCCGGTAAAGGCGGCCGAACGCGTTGAAGTCGTTGACGAAGGTGCCGCCCATCACCGCCGACATCGCCTGGAAGACCTCGTTGACCGGGACGCCGAGGGTCCGCGCCTTCTCGCGGTCGAGGTCCACCTTGATCTGCGGGTAGTTCGGATCGAACGAGGTGAAGAGGTTGCCGAGCTCGGGCCGCTGCCGGCCCGCCGCGAGGAACTTCTGCGCCTGCTGGCCCAGCTCCTGCACCGACATCGTCCCGGTGCGGTCCTGGATCAGGAAGTTGAACCCCGACGAGGCGCCGAACCCGGCGAGCGTCGGGATGTTGAACGGGAAGACGATGGCCTCGGGGATGCCCTGGAACTCGCGCGACAGCTTGGCCATGATCCCGAAGACCTTGAGCTCGGGCGTCTGGCGCTCCTCCCACGGGTGCAGGCGGAGGAAGAGCGACCCGTAGTTCGGCTGGAAGGTGTTCGTGACCATCCCGAATCCGCCGATGGTCTGGTAGGAGTCGATGCCTTCGGTCTTCGCGAGGATCTCCTCGACCTTCCGGAGCACGGCGCTGGTCCGCTCGAGCGACGCGCCGGGCGGGAGCTGCACGTTGATCCCCATGATGCCCTGGTCCTCGTCGGGGATGAAGCCGGCCGCGAGCTTGCCGCCGAAGAACCATGCGCCGAGGCACACGCCGCCGACGAG